>NZ_JAALFC010000014.1 GCF_011058155.1 Litoribacterium kuwaitense
AAATGGTGGGTAGATTCCATTTCGTATAATTCATGCATGTCAAAAAGGCTTAGTTGTCGTATAATGGTCATGGAAGTACATCTCCTTCTGTTCTATGGCTGTTTTCGTCGACTACCATTATACAGAATTTGGGGAGGTACTTCCTTTTTTATGTCTCGGAAGCCTTGCGTGGCAAGACCTTAGAATTATGAAATTCATTCATCTGCATGTTTTTATCTCCTACAAGAGAACGAGGAAAGCCTTCTGATCCTCTGATTCCGATCTGGTCATCACTCGTCGTTGACACCAAGTCCTTTAAGCAAAGGTTCACGAAGGCTTGTCTACACATACAAGTTAAAGTACCGGCGGGCATTGCCGTATGAAATGTCTTTTACATACGTGGCGAGCCAGTCGACATCGGCTGGAACCTTTCCTTTTTCAGCCCAATTGCCAAACAGATTACATAATATTCGCCGGAAATATTCGTGTCGTGAAAACGATAAAAACGAACGTGAATCTGTCAACATCCCGATGAAATGCTTAATTAGTCCAACATTGGCAAGAATTTTCATTTGTTCTTCCATGCCATCAATGTGATCGTTAAACCACCAAGCCGTCCCAAATTGGACCTTTCCAGGAATTCCTCCACCTTGGAAATTCCCTGCCATCGTCGCCAAGATGTAGTTATCACGTGGGTTTAAGCAATACAGAATTGTTTTCGGCAAACTGTCTTTGTATTCGATGGCGTCTAACAATCGTGAAAGCGGCTCAGCGAGCAAAGCATCACCAAGTGAGTCATAACCAGCATCTCTACCGATCCGCTCAAACATTTTCGTATTATTATTCCGCAACGCACCGATATGAAGCTGCATCACCCAGCCTTTTTCGTGATAGCAGGCGGCTAAATATCGCATCGTATACGTCTTAAATTGCTCTACTTCCATGGCCGTGAGTGGTTGATGATTCATTCGCTTCGCATAAATGGCCTTCGCTTGTTCTTCCGTTGCATCAGCGAAAAACATTTTCCCGATTCCATGATCCGCAGCTTTACAACCATGGACATCAAAGTGCTCAATTCGATCAGACAATGCTTCAAGAAACTGCATATAACTCGACAGGTCCCGACTTGTCGTCTCACTTAACGTTTGTACCCAATCACTAAACTCTGGCTGGTCAATATTTAACCCTTTGTCCGGTCGAAACGATGGCGCAACCTTTATAGGGACACCTTGGTCACTCATTGCTTTGTGGTGTTCCAACGTATCTGTCGGATCATCGGTCGTCCCGACAAATTCAACCCGGCTATTCAAAAGAAGCTGCTGTGTCGTCATCTGCTCGCTTTGTAGTGCGTCATTCGTCTCGTTCCATATGTTCTCAGCTGTTTCTGGACTTAAGACGTCATCAATCCCAAAGTAGTTTTTCAGCTCCATTTGTGTCCAATGAAACAAAGGGTTTCCTAACGTATGAGGCACTGTCTCTGCCCAAGCCTGGAATTTTTCTCGTTTTGAAGCTTCCCCCGTAATATAATGTTCATCGATGCCGTTTGCTCTCATCAGACGCCACTTATAGTGGTCGCCTTCCAGCCAGATGTCTGTGATGGTTTTAAAGGAGTGATTTTTGGCAATGTCATCTGGGGGTAAGTGATTGTGAAAATCAATAATTGGTAAATCTTTTGCATAATCATGGTACAATTGCCGCGCAATATCGTTTGTTAGTAAGAAATCCTCTGTGAGCAGACGGGACATGAACCTTCACCTTCCTTCATTCGTTTAGTAGCATCTCAAACACCGCTTGGTCACTACGTAGTGTTTCGCCGTTTACAATGATTGTCCGTTTTTCTGTGTCTGGAAAGTAAACGCGGATCTGTTCGTAAGGAAGAATATAATTTCCTCGTACAACTACCGTGACATCAACCTCTTGATCCGTTGTTGTCATCTTCACCTGAAGCCAGCTAGTGTCGCCTTTTTTGTACGCGACCGTTTCTCCATCATCCTCATAAAACACTTTCTCTATGTCATCATTCGTTTGCGATGGGAAAACGAGAAGTCCACGCTTATCGTGCTCCTTATTTGCAAATGTAATGGCGCCATCACGAATCGGGAATATTGCTCCCCCCTGTGCAAAGAGTGGCACCGTGTTCAAAGGGGCTGGCACACAAATCGTCTGACCTCCTTCATGCCACTGATTTGTGTTTACGTCATACCATCCTCTTTCATTTGCCGGTAAATAGACCGTTCGCTCTGTTTGCCCTTTTTCCATGACATTCGCTACGAGCAAATCTTCACCGACGAGGAAATCATCATTCTCTTTAAATGTATGCTCATCGTGTTCAAAATAATAGAAAGTCGGCGTGAGGATCGGTTTATATTCTGCATGGGCTAAATAAAGCAGGTGGTAAAAATACGGCATCCATTTCACCCGCTCCTTCATCCAGAAGCGAATAGCATCAATATATTCCTCATACATCCATGGCACATTGACGGTTTGGTCTTCATTCCACGAATGAATGGTAAAACGAGGGTGAAAAATTCCGTTTTGAATCCAGCGGACAAACAACTCAGGCTCTGGTGCCTTGCCTGCAAATCCGCCCACATCATGCCCGAAATTATAAATACCCGATAGACTTAAGCTGAGACCCATTTTTAAGTTGTAGCGAATGGTTTTCCATTCAGTAAAATTATCTCCTGACCACGTCTGCACGTACCGCTGCATTCCTGGTCCACCAGAGCGTGAGATTAAGTATGGCCGTTTGCAAGATTCATATTCCGTTTGCGCCGCAAAGGAAGCTTTCATCATTAAAAGGGTTTGGATCGGTTTAATCATCGCGACTGGGATCGGCTTGCCAAATCCATGTGCCAACGCTTTTTCGTCCCATATTTCATATTCATTGTTATCATTCCAGGTGGAATCGATCCCATATGCCAAGAGCGTATCTTTCACTTTGTGCTTCCACCAATCAATGGTCGACTCATTCGTGAAATCTAAATAAGACCCTAACGCATCCCAAAACTGTGATATCTCCGGCTTTGTTCCCGTTCGATCTTTGACAAAGAGCTCTTTTCCATAGCCTCTTGATAATGAGGGTGATCATCTAATAAAGCTGGTTTGATATTGGCACAAACGCGTATGCCATGCTCATGAAAATGATCGTTCATTCCTTCAGGATCAGGCACTTTCGACCGATTCCAGTTAAATACGTACCGCTTCTCACCGATCGACGTGTAGCCGGAGGATAGCTGAAACGAGTCACATGGGATATCGTATTTCTCGCACAATTCAACAAACCTTTTGAGTTGCTCTTGCGCATCCGGCGCATCTGTATACGTCATCGTTGAGCCTGAATATCCTAAGCTCCACTTCGGCGGCAGCAATGTCTTTCCTGTCAACCAAGAATACCGCTCCACGACACCTTTTACAGACGGTCCGAGCATAAAGTAGTAATCGAGATCACCATATTTTGCTTGATAATAACGATACAGCCCGTGGTAGTTATCCAGCTCTGCGCCCATATCAAATATGCTGTCAGATGGATTATCATAAAACAGCCCATATGAGGTACCTGTCTTTGGCGAACGCACAATGTAGAACGGGATATGCTTATACAATGGATCGGTGTGCTGTGCATCATAACCCATCGCATCAATGGTTCTCATTTGATAGCGTTTATGGTGCCGATCCATGTCGCCGCCCTTCTCACCAAGGCCATAATATTGCTCTTCCACATCACGCTCCATATAGTGAAAAACACCATCTCCAAGCTGTTCACGGAAGTTATAGCTTTGCGTTTTCCGGTCACCGGCGATCTTTACCCATCCACCTTCACCTTTCCGGTACCAATCGATAAAAAACCATTGAGGTGTACAGTGGCTTTCAGTTTCTTTGTAAATACGTGCACGATCCCCTCTTCCTCTTCAACGTCGTAATCTGGCAGAGAAAAAGGGGTGACATCAAATCGGTCTCGCCCTGCAAAAGGAATGTCCTCCATCCCTGGGGCGACGGCCCACGTTTGACGATGATCATACGTTTGCTCAAAGGAGCTATAGACCCGAAAGATGTCTTCTTCCAAAACATAAAGCATGACCTCTAGATCTCCGGATTGGAACGTTAATGGATGACCATATTTATTTGTTAATGTAAAAGGGATAACAGAAATCATTCGATCGTCTCCTTTCCGGTTACATCAGTCCAAAAAGTCGTGGCAAAGCAAGACTAATCCATGGAATATAAGTAACAAGCATTAAAGCTACAATGAGCGCTAAAAACATTTTCACTAATGGTCGCAGCACGGATTCAATTCGTACATTAGCGACACTACACCCGACAAACAAAGCACTGCCTACAGGCGGCGTCATAATTCCAATACAAAGGTTAAAGACGAGAACAATCCCGAAATGGACAGGGTCCATTCCGATCTCCATGGCAATGGGTAAAAAGATTGGTGTGAAAATTAACACCGCAGGCGTCAAGTCCATAAAAGTACCAACGATTAACAAAATGATATTCATGATTAAGAGAATGATAATTGGATTGTCGGACGCTTGTAAAAGAAGGTCACTAATGGCATTAGGAATACCAGTGTATGCCATTACCCATGACATAATCGACGATGCCCCAACGAGAAATAAAACAATGCCTGTCATCACAACGGTTTCTCGAAGAATGTCAGGAATATCTTTTAGCTTAATCTCCCGGTAGATTGCCGCTAAGATGATTGAATACAAAACAGCGACCGCCGCACCTTCTGTCGCCGTAAAAATACCTGCAACAATACCACCAATCACGATAACAATGAGCAACAAGCTCGGGATTGCATCCAGGACAACCTTCAAGCCTTGCGAGAAAGTCGGGCGCTCAGCCACAGGATAGGATGCTTTTTTTGCTAAGAAGTAAGCGACGACCATGACAGCGATCCCCATCAAAATACCGGGGAGATAACCAGCCATAAATAGTGCTGAAATGGATGTTCCTCCACTCACTAAAGAGAACAAAATCAATACCCCACTCGGAGGGATTAATAGACCAGCTGGAGATGAAGCGATGTTGACGGCTGCTGAGAAAGATTTGTCGTAGCCTTCTTTTTCCTGCAACGGTGTCATCACTCGACCCATGGCGGCCGCTGACGCAACAGCAGACCCCGATATCGAACCAAACAACATATTTCCGACAACATTCGTGTGTGCCAAGGAGCCCGGCAGCCTTCCCCCGATCAATTTAGCTAAATTAATTAATCGAAGGGCGATTCCCCCATTGTTCATAATGCTCCCAGAGAGGATAAAGAAGATTACGGCCAACAAAGCAAAGCTATTGATTCCCTGTACCATTTTTTGTGCAGCTGTAAAAACAGCCACATCGATTGGTACAACTGTCAAAGCAGTAATAAACGAAGCTACACCGATTCCGACAGAAATCGGCACACCAATAGCGAGCAAGACAAAAAACACACCAAATAAAATGATCGACGCTTGCAATGCCATGTCCATATCCTCTACACCTCCTCACGCTGTTGCATCTCTTGCTGGTATTCCTTGAGTAGCAGTAATTTGTAAATGACAATCAAAATACCGCTAATCGGCAAAATCGAATAAACATAGCCCATCGGTATATTTAAAATAGGTGTCGTTTGGGACATCGTAATGCTCACTACTTCGATGCCACCCTTGAACATAATGAGAATCGCAAACGCTAAAATAATCAAATCGTTGATGATTCTTATACTTAGACGACTCTTTCCTTTAAACTTCTCTTTTAAAAAGGTAATCGCCAAATGCTGATTAGTGCCAAATGCATACGTTGCACCCAAAATCGCCGTCCAGACAAGCAAGAAGCGCAGCAATTCACCAGTCACTGTGCTCGGAGCACCTAAAACGTAGCGGCTCGTCACTTGCCAGAGCGCACCCGCGACAAGAACAAAAGTAAATAAGGACGTGACTCCTAAAATGGTGCGATCCAAAATTAATTTAATCTTATCGACCATGCCTATCCCTCTCCTTATGTGAAAGCCACCTTGCCTTCAGCGTGGCCTGCGCCATCTTAGGCTGACGATCACGGGTAAAGATGCCTTTTTTATTGCCGTCCACCCGAACCGTATCTTGCTTCGTCATAAAGTCAGCAAAATTCCATACCTGTTCACCGATCACACTTGGCATTTCATCAAATACTTGATGATACGTTTCTAAAAATTCAACCTGAAACTCTTCTGTAAACATCACAGAAGGCATCTTATGCAACCCAGCGACCGTATCGACACCATATTCAGTAATAACGACCGGCTGTTCATGCGTGTTTTCCCATCGCTCCAAGTAATCGGTAAGGTCTCTCTTCCCAGCTTCTAAATTGCCCGGTGTCGAATACCACCCAAAGTAAACGTTGAGACCAATCACATCGACGAGCTTCGATACGTAGCATCGCTCAGGCTCAATCAACATGAGATTCACATTCATGATTGGACGACGATCCCGCTTCCTGACCTCATCAATCAAACGTTGATAATAGACTTCTGCCTCAGGCTCCATCGTCGAGGCCTCATTGGAAAGAGACCACATAATGACACTCGGATGGTTTCGGTCGCGCTCAATCAAACGAATCACAGTGTCCATATGATAATCAGCTAAACGATCAGAAATTCTCCCATTACTAAATACTGGTGCAAGATCGCCCGTCGCAGGGACGCCTTGGCTTAATAACCCGACCGCAGACGTTTCATCAATGACTAAAAATCCTATTTCATCAGCCATTTGTAACACTTCTTCCGCATAAGGATAATGCGCTGTGCGGAAAGAATTGGCACCTGTTTCCTTCATCAAATACATATCTCTCATCATCATGACCGGATCATGACCTTTACCGCGTACATCCGCATCCTCGTGCTTACCAAACCCTTTTAAGTAGACTGGCTCATGGTTGAGCAATAGCTGTCTATTTTTAACTTCAACTTTACGCACACCAATATTCAAAGGGTAGTGATCGACGATGTTTCCATCTTCACCAGTGACTGTGACGTCAAGCTTGTACAAGTAAGGATGATCTGGTGACCATAACTGAACATGCGGAATGCTCATAGAAGCCGTCGTTCCAGTTCCAGTTGCAACGCTTTGGCCCTCTTTTGTGAGCACCTCATAATGGATTTCTCCACGACCTGAAAAATGTCCCTCAACCGAAACAATTCCTGTTTCCCCATTAAAATCAGTATCAACCTGCACTGATGTAATATGTTCTTTTGGCACAGTATAAAGCGTCACCGGCCGGTGGATGCCTGCATAATTAAAGAAGTCATGCTGCTGATGGAGCGTTTTTTTCACTTCACCTTCTGGCGTTTTTTCTTCGGTCACTTCCCCTGGCGGCAGCATGTCCCAAGTTAATTCGTTGTTGACCTTGACCGTAATTCGGTTTAGACCATTTTTAATTAACAACGGTGTAATCTTGGCTTCAAATGGCAGGAAACCGTTATGATTAGTCACTGCTAACGCCCCATTGACCCACACAGTTGCCGTATGTGAAACAGCACCAAACCGTAGCATGACCGTTTCAGTGAACCATTCGTTCGGTAGATACGTCGTTGTTTCATACCAAACATCACCAACATAATCTCTCATTTCCTGTGACGTCGTTATATCGTTAAAACTTGATGGAACAGGCATATGTATGGACGACGGAAGCCCTTGGGCTGGCCACCCATGCTCTTCTCCAAGGGAATTGGCATCCAATTGAAAGTTCCATATTCCGTCTAAGGTTTTTGTTTGTCTTGTTGTCGTTGTTTTTGGATAAAGCAAAGCTTCCGCCTCCTTCAATAGATAGGGAAAAGGTGCCCTATACAAGCACCTTTAAAATTTATTATTTTAACGCTTTCATATCTTCAATGATTTGTGCAATATCTTCGTCTTTCATAAACTCATCGTGTAGTGGTTGAACAGCATCAATAAATGGCTCTTTCTCCACTTCGTAAAATTCTACACCCATCTCTTCTGCATCTGTAACAGCTTCATCCATCGCCTTGTTCCAAATTTCTGTATGATATTTAGTTGCTTCTTGAGCTGCTTCTTCTAATGCCACTTTGTGTTCGTCAGATAAGCTGTCCCACGTTTTTTGACTAATAATCGCCACATCAGGAATCATCGTATGCTCATTGAATGAGAACGCCTTTGCTACCTCGCCGTGCTTTCCAGTCGTCAGAGCCGTCGGGTTACTCTCAGCACCATCAACGACGCCTTGCTGTAGAGCTGTGTAAATCTCACCGTAAGGCATCGGTGTTGGGGTGCCACCCAACAGCTCAACCATTTGAATCGCTGTCGGACTATCCATGACACGGATTTTTAACCCCGCTAAATCTGCCGGTGTCTGAATTGGGGTGTCTTTTGTGTAAAAGCTACGAGCACCAGAATCAAAATAAGTCAACCCGAGAAACCCTTGATCTGCAGTGGATTGGTAAATCCCCTGAACGACATCTGACTCCATAACCGTTCTATAATGCTCTTTGCTTTCAAAAATATAAGGTAATGAGAACACTGAATACTCGCTTGCGAAGCTTTCCAATGCACCTGCGCTTACTTTTGTCATATCAACAGCACCACTTTGCAGCTGCTCTAAGACCTCTTTCTCACTTCCAAGAACGCCGTTTGCAAAAAGCTTCACGGTGACTTCACCGTTCGTTTTTTCTTCCACACCTTCAGAAAAATTCTCCAATGCTTTATGAACAGGGTGCTCTTCACTCAAATTATGGGCAAGTCTGAGCTGTTTGGCATCACCACTGGCTCCATTGGAACCTCCACACCCAGCAAGTAACAATAGACTACATAAAAAAACCGTCGACAAAAGATAGATTTTTTTCATTTTACAGCTCTCCCCCTTAATCATGATGTCGCTTTCATCACTTTGTTTGTTTACACAACAAACTGTCAGTCATATAATAAAGTGAAATAGAATAGATTTCAAGTGTTTTTTGAAAGGGGTTTCAGATGAGTACCGGGGATGCTACGTATATCAAGACTTTAAACAAAAGAATCTTAGTAGAGAAAATAATAGAACACCGTTCGATTTCCCGAATCGAGCTCTCGCGATTAACCGGATTAAACCGCTCCACTGTCTCGGCACAGATCAATGATTTAATGGAGGATCAGCTCGTTTTAGAACGTCCGTCAGAGATATCTAGCGGTGGCAGAAAGCCTATCCTTCTGCAAATGAATGAAAATGCTGGCTACACGATCGGTATCGATATTGACTTTCCATACACACGCGTTCAAATGACTAATTTATTAGGAAAACCATTAAAAACCGATCATATACACACAAAAATTGAAGAATACGACTTGAATATTCCTAAAATTATCTCTTCCATAAAAGCGACTGTAAGTGAATATGATCTGAAGTATTCTCCAAAAGGGCTCATCGGCATTGGGATTGGGATTCACGGAATTGTTAACAACAATCACCATGTCGTCTTCACACCAAAGCTAAATTGGATCGATATTGACTTAAAAGAAAAGATGAAACAGCATTTTAACGTACCTATTTTCATTGATAACAACGCCAATTTAAGCGTTTATGCGGAGCAAGTGTATCATTGTCCAACGCCAGATTTATTCAGTATTACGATGTCTTCTGGTATCGGTCTTGGCGTACTGAAAGGCAATCAGATTGATCGAGGCTACCAAGGTTTTTCTGGGGAGATCGGTCATATGATTGTTGAACCTAAGGGACTTCCTTGCACGTGCGGAAATCGAGGGTGCTGGGAGCTCTACTCCTCTGAACGAGCATTGTTGAACGAGCTCGTAGCGCGAGGATTGGATGCAGACAATTTCGAGGCCATTGATTTTGCTGACGTACTGGAAAAATATCCAGCTACAATTGAGCGATTTCTCGATTATTTAGCGATTGGCTTGAATAACATCATTAATATTTTCAATCCGCAAACAATCATTATTAACAGTGAGTTTCTTCACAGACAGAAGTTTCTCTTAGACCGTCTTAGAGGGCGCTTACATTCTAAAATGAATCATTATGAGTCCATTGTAACGTCCATATTAGGAAAAGACGCCGTTTCTTTAGGGGGCGCCATGCTGGCTTTAAAACATTATTATAAAATAAATACATTGAATTTGAGTGCTTATGAATATTACAAGTAGGTCACTTCTTCACCTAAACAAAATAAAGAGTCCGGTGGATTGTTTTCCCGGACTCTCACTTTTTCTCCATCTACTATCGAAAAGGGGATCTTTGTAGCTGATACTCTTGCTTGAACCTCACTTAACAAACTCCGCCTGCACGATTTCTGTCAATAACCGCGCGCCAAAGCCTGCTGCGCCATCAACATGATACCCTTGCACTTTCCACGGACGCGCAGTATTTGCCATATCAATGTGCACCCATTTCCGGTCTTCTTCAACAAAATGATGTAAGAAAACCGCCGCCGTAATGGCACCACCGAAAGAAGAAGTACCTAAATTGTTGACATCAGCACAATCGCTTTTCAAATGTGTCTTATAGTCAAGAATCAAAGGCATCGGCCACACAGGGTCACCCGTAAGCTCGCCCATCGCTTTATACTTCCATAAATCCGCTTCACAATTACTAAAGATACCGGCTGTTTTCAACCCGAGCGCATGACCGATCGATCCTGTCAACGTAGCAATATCGATGATCGTCGTTGCGCCTAGCTCTTGGGCATGCAAAATGCCATCGGCTAAGATCAGGCGTCCTTCCGCATCTGTATTTCCAACCTCGACAGTAATTCCATTGCTATATTTGATCACATCTGAAGGGAGAAAGGCGTCCTTTCCAGCCACATTTGTCACCATCGGTATAACAGCAGTGACGTGAACAGGCGCATTCATATCCGCCAACAGCTTCATGGCACCGACCACCGCTGCAGAGCCGCCCATATCCATTTTCATTTCAGCAATGTCACGGCCGGTCTTAACGTTGACACCACCAGAATCAAACGTTACACCCTTCCCGACGAGCGCGACGTGATGACCTTCGCTATTGTTAAAGGTTAAGACAGCACATTTCGGTGGATAACCGCTCCCCTTGCCAACGGTCGCTGTCCCTTTAAAGCCTCTTTGCTCTAACTCATCCGCTTCAATGATATCTACTTGGACTTTCGAATCCCGAAAGATTGTTTTTAAACGATCTGCATATAGGCTCGGTGTTAATTGGTTGGCAGGCTCGTTACATAAATCGCGGGTCAGGTTCACCGCATTTGCGCGCGTTTGGGCAGTTTTCACACATACTCCATATTGCTCTGTATCCATTGCTAAGGCTGGAATGTTGGTCTCCTGCTCTTTTTTATAATGCAAAAATTGATACCCGCCTAAATACCAACCTTCGAGAAAAGCTGTTACGACATCTTCAACAGAAAAACCGTCAAAGCCGGAGGCGAGTTTTTCAAAGTCGACGCTTACGCCTGTAAACGTATAACCCTTCACGGCTTTCACCGTCTCGCCACCTAGAAAACGAATATCTTCGACGGACTTCTCTGCTTTCTTCATTCCAAGCAAAAGATAAAATTGTTGGTCAGCTTGCGCAACACTTGTTTTTCCAAATTCAATCATGGTCGGATCAATGATCAAACCCTCTGTTTCTTCAACCTTTTCGATTGGTCTTACTACGATTTTCACGATGTCAACTCCTCCATCCATACAGCCTAAAATCATATGTTACTCTTTTATCAGTATAAATGACAAGCCGTCACATGTCCCTCGTCTATTTCTTTCATTTCCGGAACTTTCGTTCGACAAACGTCCATAGCAAACGGACACCTCGTATGGAATTTACATCCGCTCGGAGGATTAGAAGCGCTAGGAATCTCTCCACGTAAGACAATTTCTTCACGCTTTCTCTTCGGATCCGGTTGAGGAATAGAAGACAAAAGTGCTTGTGTATATGGATGCTTTGGACTTTCAAATAACTGTTGTTTTGAAGCGACCTCGACAAGATTACCTAAATACATGACACCGACGCGATCACTAATATGCTCAACAACACTGAGGTCGTGAGAAATAAATAAATACGTTAGATCATACTCTTCTTGCAAATCCTTCATAAGGTTCAATATTTGTGATTGAATTGAAACGTCTAGTGCTGAGACGGGCTCATCCGCAATAATGATTTCAGGTCGCAAAATAAGAGAACGTGCAATCCCAATTCTTTGCCGTTGTCCACCACTAAACTCATGCGGGTATTTTTCTAAGTGAAATTCGCTAATCCCACATTTCCCCATCAATTCTGTCACGAGCTGATCCTTCTCAGCAGACGGCATTTTAGGATAATGAATCGTCAATGGCTCCAACAAAATGTCCTTAACCTTCATCCGGGGGCTAAGCGACGCATATGGGTCTTGAAAAACCATTTGCATAGGCTTACGGTATTTTTTCCATTCCTTTTCCGAAAGGTTGGTTAAGCGTTCGCCTTTATAAATAACCTCGCCCGAATCTGTCTTGATTAATCCGTTGATTAAACGTCCTGTTGTTGATTTGCCACAACCAGATTCTCCAACCAATGAAAAAGTCTCACCTTTTTTAATCGAAAACGAAACGCCGTCCACAGCCTTAACGACCTTTTTTTCAGCAAACCACTTCTTCGTCAGCGGAAAGTGTTTTTTTACATCTTTGACTTCAACTAAGATTTCGTCTTTCATTCGGTCATCGCCCCTGCCTTTGGTTTATAAAGCCAACACCGGCATGAATGTCCGCCTTCCTTGACCAACTCTGGCTCTTCAGTCTGACAAACATCCATCACATCTGGACACCTTGGTGCGAATTTGCAGCCCACTGGCATATTTGCTGGACTCGGGACTGTACCTGGTATGGAATGAAGCCGTTTGACACCTGATCCGATTTTCGGCACAGAAGCAATTAACCCTTTTGTATACGGATGTTTCGGATTCTCAAAGAGCTCCTCAACCGTCGTTTCCTCAACAACTCTCCCTGCGTACATGACGATCACCCGGTCACACACTTCAGCAACAACGCCTAAATCGTGTGTGATCATTAAGATGCCCATGTCATTTTCCTGTTGAACTTCTTTCATCAACTTTAAAATTTGCGCCTGAATCGTCACGTCCAAAGCTGTTGTCGGTTCATCGGCAATTAATAGGGAAGGCTTACATGAGATTGCCATGGCAATCATGACACGCTGCCTCATCCCTCCTGACAATTGGTGCGGATATTCATCCATCATTTCTTTCGCCCGAGGGATACCGACAGATTCTAGTATTTTCACAGCATGAGCAGTTGCATCCGCCTTTGACATCTTCATATGGAGCTGGATGGGCTCGCGCAACTGTTTGCCGATTTTCAACACTGGATTTAAGGAGGTCATTGGCTCTTGAAAGATCATCGCTAATTCCTTCCCGCGATAACGTTTCATATTTGCCTCGGACAATTGGACTAAATCTTGATCGTTATAAAGCACTTGCCCTCCGGTAATTTTTCCAGGTGTATCGTGCAGAAGCCTCATAATTGATAAAGAGGTGACACTTTTACCACAGCCGGATTCTCCGACAATGCCGACGATCTCACCTTTATCTACATGAAAACTAATACCATGTACGACGGTTTGCATCCCTTTATCGGTTTTAAAGGCTGTTTGCAGCTCGTTTACTTGGAGTAAGTGATCCATTCTATCCCTCCTCTTAATCTTTTGTTTTAGGGTCTAATACATCTCTCAACCCATCACCTAATAGATTGAAAGCTAAAACGGTCAGGAAGATAATTAAGCCGGGAAAGAAGACGAGGTGAAATGCTGAATCGATGTAATCCCTTGATTTACTAAGCATCGCGCCCCAGTCTGGTGATGATGGCTCTGCACCTAAGCCTAAAAAGCTCAAACTCGCCGCAGCTAAGATGGCTGTTCCTACTTTCATCGTAAAATAGACAATGATGGTGGAAACAGTTTCTGGAAAAATGTGCTTCCAAATGATGCGTTTGTTACTCGCTCCAATAGATCTCGTCGCTTCAACAAACAGCATTTCTTTGGCTTCTAACGTTGCACTGCGCACAATTCTGGCAAACGAAGGAATGCTGAAGAAAGACACGGCGATGACGACATTTCTCATACCAGGCCCTAAAATGGCTACAATACCGATCGCCAAAATCAAGTCTGGAAACGCAAATAAGACATCACAAACCCTCATGATGAGCCGATCAATCCATTTTCCAAAGAAACCACTAATGAGTCCTAAAATCGTGCCCAATATGGCCCCTAGGATAACCGCTGAAATACTGACTGATAATGTTAGTCTAGCACCTACAGCCAGCCGGCTTAAAATATCTCTGCCAAAGGCATCTGTACCAAAAAGGTGTTCTGCGGTTGGTGGCTCAAGAACCCGATTATAATTTGGTTCTGCAGAATCATAGGGAACGACATATGGACCGATGATCATAATGAGAACCAAGAAAAGAATGAAGAAAAGAGAAATGAGTGCCGGCTTTTTCTTACGAAACTCTCTCCAAAACTGAAAGAAACGAGTCTCTTTTCGTTCCGCGACAATAGGTTCCGAATTCACAACGTTAGGTTGTTGAATATCACTCATACGAAGCCTCCTTACAAACATTTTTTAGCGCCCTTATACCTAGTAAGTTTTTGATAAAGTAGGCTTTTAAGCTTTATACATTACTGATAGCGTATTTTTGGATTTAAGAAGCTGTATACGATATCAACGAGTAGATTCACTAAAATAAACTGCAATGAAAATAGCAAAATTTCAGCTTGGACAACCGGATAATCTCGCATTTGAATCGAATCAATTAATAATCTTCCAAGTCCGGGAAAACTAAAAACCGTTTCAACGACGACAGAACCGCCTAAAAGAAAGCCAAACTGGAGTCCTGCTACTGTCACTACTGGAATTAAGGAATTTTTTAACGCATGTCCGAAAACAATGGCACGACTACCAAGCCCTTTTGCCCGTCCCGTTCTGATGTAATCTTGCTTCATCGTATTGACAAGTGAAGAACGTGTAAACCGCGCAATCATCGCCATAATACCTGCTCCTAAAGCAAAAGAAGGTAAAATGTAGCTTTGCCACCCTTCATTACCGCCCGTCGGCAACCATCCCAGTTGGACTGAGAAAATTTGAATCAGTACAAGACCTACCCAGAAGTTCGGGAGAGAGATACCTGAAACTGCCGTCAGCATCCCTAAATGATCTGGCCATCTATTACGAAACACAGCAGATACGATCCCAAGCAAAATACCAATGACAAGCGCCCAGCTGATGCTCATAAACGTCAAGCCCAGTGTTGGCATAATTCGATCACCAATCAGCTCACTCACTGGCGCACCTGATTGAATTGAATAACCTAAGTTACCGGAAAGCAGATCCTTCAGATATAGAAAATATTGTTCAAGTAAAGGTTTATCAAGGCCTAGGTTTTCTCTTATGGCTTGTACTTCCTCTAATGTTGCCTTTTTGCCCGCGATCAACCGAGCTGGATCACCTGGAATTAAATGTATAAACATAAAAATGACGAATGAAACAACGAGCAAGAGAGGTATTAAACCTAGAACACGTTTTAATATGTACTGCCACATTGTTCAGCACCTCCAAAGAAGGGGAGCTAATCGTGATCAGCTCCCACATCATTCTTATTTTAATTGCGCATTCTTAATGCTGATGGAACCATCAGGCAACACGTACACACCCTCTAAATGATCTGGGTGCCCTGACAACAACGTATCTACCCCTAGGAAAATCCATGGTGCGTCTTCATAGACTTCACTTTGGATATTCGCATAAATGTCTGCTTGCTCTTCAGGGTCAGCCGTTTGATTTGCCGCATTAATCCATTCGTCGACTTGACTGTTGTTGTAGTAAGCTGTATTCGCTCCATTTGGCGGGAAATACTCAGTGCTGAAGAGTGAGCGTGTCGCGCCATCCGCATCACCGGATGATGGAGACCAGCTGACATACCACATTTGAACTTTAGCCTCTTCTGGTGTTTGCGGTGTGTAGATCTCGTTAGATAACGTTCCTTCTTCCATCGACTTGATCGTGACATCGATACCGATCTGCGCGAGCTGCTGTTGAATAAATTCCATGCCTTTAATTGTTTCAGAGCTCGTATTACCCCAGATTTCTGCTTCAAATCCGTCCTCATATCCTGCTTCAGCCATCAATTCCTTCGCTTTTTCTACATCAAATGTGTATGGCTCTTGTTGTGAGTAGAATTGTGTTTCCGAAGACATTGTTGAATCTAAAATATTTCCATATCCATTTTTGACAACTTGGATATACGCTTCCTTATTTACTGCTAAGTTCATCGCTTTCCGAACGTTTTCGTTATCAAAAGGTTCCATGAATGTGTTGATGGATACATACCTTGCAATTGTAGAAGGTGTTTGTTCAATAACGATCCCTTCTTCTTTTTCCAACTCGCTTACATTTTGTTGTGGAACTGGATAAACAAAATCGGCTTCGCCTGTTTTCAACATCGCTGCTCTTGCACCATTCTCAGGAACTGGCTTGTATGTGACTTGCTCAACATTTGTTGCTTCTGGGTCCCAATACTCAGCATACTTAGTGACAACGAGGGAGTCCCCTTGATTCCATTCACTAAACTGAAATGGGCCTGTACCTACAGGGTTTAAGGAAAGCTCTTTACTGTCATCGTTAATCGCAGCAGGGCTGGCCATTGGCACCATCGCAAATTTATTGAGCATCGCACTAAACGGCTCGCTTAAGATAAATTTAACTTCATAATCATTAACGACTTCAAGGCTGTCAATGTATTGAAAACTACGTTTTGCACGAAGGTCATTCTCTTCATCCATAATGCGATTAAAGTTCGCCTCTACGGCTGCCGCGTTGAAAGGCTCACCATCGTGGAATGTTACATCTTCTCTTAGCTTAAACGTATATGTTAACGTATCTTCGCTGACGGTATAATCTTCTGCCAATACTGGAACAACGTCCATGTTTTGGTCAAACCCGACAAGTCCTTCATACATCGATCTCGTACCAAAAATGGAAACTGTATCGCCAGCATTGTGAGGATCCAGTGTGACGAAGTTTTGGTCTATCGCAATGTTAATTTCTTTACTTCCGTTGTCGCTTCCACTACTTTCACTAGCACCATTTCCTGAGCTAGAGCTCGGGCTAGGGCTAGATTCTGAACCTGATGAACATGCTGAAATGACAAATATTGCAGAAATGATGAATGCAAGCAATCCAAACGATCTTTTTCTCATGCTAATTTCCCCCTGTTTCAATTCATTTTACTAAATCATACAGCTCGACTGCCTATGCCCCTAGTGCGTTACATAGATGATGATGTATTTTACAACCTTGCTCCAAAATGCCCCATATACGCTATTGAAATAGTTTGACAATAACTTGAGACGAGCACACGCCATCTCCAACACGTAACCGCAGCACAATCAATGTCTTACATCATTTAGCCTTTCTGATTCCCCCTTTGTCTGTCTGTTGTGCAAGGCTGCGAGTGTATTCATTACATCAGCGATGTCTCACCTTGCACGTTGCTATTGATCTATTTAAACATTCGGGACAACGTGTTTTAAAAATCTCTTAATTCCCTTGTAGACAGGGTTGAATGAAATCTACTTACGATCAGACACTGTTCTTTAAGTCATCATGCTTTTGCTCATGTTAAGGTTGTTAATTGAAGCGTTTTCATCACGGATTGAGAAATGAACGATGAATTAACCATGCTTTTGCGAATTGAACTCTTCAACCAGCTTCCAAAGATGAATGAGCTGCATGTTAAAAACCTCTTTTCTGCTCCAATGTCATTTTGTTTCTTTATTAAAATGAATATTTTTAATGAAATCGTGTTGGATCCCCATAGCTGCACCAATTACGACACCATGCACGCCTGTTTTTGTCGTTCTGATTCGAAAGGATTCTGTCACAGGCGCCCAAATTTGATCTTTACATTTTTGAATAATTTGTTCCTTAATCTTCGGGTACTTGTCAATGAGCGTACCTGTTAGTACGACAGTATCTGGATTATACATACATACGACATTATTAATCGTAATGGCTGCATAAATGATCGCTTTATCTAGTATTTTCACTGCCCATTTCTCTCCCAATTGATAATTGGCATACAATTCTTCCATGGTGTGAATCGGCACTGTTTTCGATGCCTCTTGCAATAGGAATTTTTCGGCAATATACGTCTGCAAGCACCCGAAATTACCACAAGGACAATAGATACCAAACGGATCAACAATTGTATGTCCGATCTCGCCTGAGAAGTTGCCCTCACCTCGATAGATCTGTCCATTTGAAATTAATGCTGATCCAACGCCGCTTCCAAAACCAATCATCGCAATCGTCGTTTCCTGTTCAGGCTGCGGATCGATGTTGTATTCGGCGAGAGCGAGCAATTTCATCTCATTATCAACTGACACCGAGAAGCCTAGCTGTTCTTCTAGCATTTTTTTTAACGGAACTTGCTTCCAGCTGAATTGTGCAGATATCTTCACTTCACCTGTTTCGTGTTGTACGAGACCAGGTAAACCGACACAAACACCGACAATCTTATCTGCATTGATATTTTCTTTCTGAATCAACGCTTGAATACGCTGTGTGATGAAGCCTACGATTTCATGTGGATCAGTGGACGCAAACTTTAAATGTTCCAACACAATTAATTTACCGACAAAATTCATAAAGCCGATTCGGAGATCATTTTGGTTCAGTTCTACACCGATAGATAGTACAGAATGTTCATTCGGGACAAAATGCGTTGCCTTCCTCCCGATCCCTTCACTCAGAATGTTGATTTCACGAATGAGATCCTCTTCTAATAGAGTAGCAACAATCCGCGAAGCGGACGTTGGACTCATTCTCGTCCGTTTAGAAATTTCAGCACGGGAGATGGGTCCATGATTTAAAATCATTTCCAGAACTAAACTTTGATTTTCTCGCTTTAAGAAATCTTGATTTTTAATTCTCATTCGATCACCTTAGCAACATCATGTTATATACTGCCTGATAATTTTAAATAAAAGTGATAAAAATATAAGTTTTACAACTTTTAAAAACAAATTTTACCATTAGTTTCTCCTGTGAAGTTATTAAGTAGTATAAATTAGCGAGAAATACCCGTCAATATATTTGTGAAAGTAAAAATATTTTCGAAGGGATATATTCTTGCAAATAAGTTGTTTTCATTTACAAGGCATATGTGTTTATCTGGAGAACATTTTTACGTAATTGCTCATTATTCTATGAAAGAGATATCATGCTCGGAAACTCCCTCATGACATAAAAAAACACTAGCGCATGTTTTTTTGTATGCTAGTGGTTTTTGTATTTATAAATTGGACATTCAAAGTTCTCGTTGGAAGTTACTAGTCATTTAAGTCATTTGTGTACCTTTTCTCTGTTGTCCATATTACCCGAAGGATTCAGAGCCACTTCTGTTATTACAGCCTCAGCAGCATCTTTGGCTACTACAAGTGCTATCCCTAGTCGGCAGTTGTACCGTATTTATCGAACAAATTGGCTTTCGACATAAATAAGTACTTTGGCGAAGGGGCATTTTTCCCAAGCACATAGGGGTTCGTTGTGGAAAGTAAATAAATAGGATACAGAGCTAATTGTTTAAATGATTTATAAATGCGGCTTGTTATTGAATACGACTCAAAACCTAATCGTTCGCAGCCTTTATTCAAGAGGGTAATGCCAATAATACCTTTAATTTCATGGGCATTTTTATGCTGTCGTATATAGCTAGCAAGAAGTGGTAATGAATCCTGGACTTTTTTATAAAGAATCATTGCTCTTCTTAACTCATTATTCATTCCGCTGAGCTCATGCAACACTTGAGCGTTGTGCAGATGTATCTTAATCAACACATCATTTTTTCTAAAAACAGTGCCATCAGTTAAAGTAATATCCTGCCCTTTATAACAAGTCAGCCTGACTCGAAAAATTGACGATTGCATTTTTGTATCTTTCAGAAGCTGCAATCGTGTACATGAATAATATAGTGGGTCCATCAATTTCCATAATGTTATCAAATAAACTTTTATTCTCATGCTAATCCTCCTATAACTTAAACCAATAATGAAGAAGACGTTCTGAAATACAATTTTATTTTGGATTAGTCAATCCAAAAATAATGATGGTAATTATAGGAGGATGTTTTGCCGACACCAAATGTGCCCCTTCTAGCTCTACACTTTGCTTGTTATCCACTGCCAAAGATGACCCGCTGAATAAAATCAACAGGTCGCTCTTTTGCAAGTGTTTGATGATACTGAGAAATGGACCGGTCATAACTGTCAATCCATTGACTTTTGCTTTCATAAAAGTCATTGAAGTATTCATCTATAGAACAACATTGTTTTTTCCATTGGTTAAATTCGTAAATAAGCCCAAGTTTTTTCAGCTGCTGAAGGTTGATAACTTCTTGACCTGGCAAAGCATGATAAATAAAGATAGGCTTCCTTTTATATAAACTTTCACTAATGGTGACGCCTCCAGGCTTTGTAATAATTCCATCGATTTGATCGTAGAGCTGATTCATTTCGTCTTTGCAGGCGATATACTGTAATGGAACAACATTAGCCTGATTTAAAGCTTTTAATTTACGATAGAGCTCTTCATTTTTCCGCATAATACGAAAAAGTTACTTAAAGATTGTGCCCTAATTTTTGCAATGAAGTCTTCAATAGCACCAACCCCTAAACTGCCACCAGTGATTAATAGCGATAGCGCTTGTTTATTCGCAAATTGACGTTTACTTTGCTTTTTGAAGCTTGGGTGGATCGGAATTCCGGTATTAACAATTTGCTGCTCTTGTACCTCCTGTTGCATTAAAAACTCCTTCATTTGCTGCGAAGGCGTAAAATGGAAATCAATGTGTTTGCCTCCCCATAATTCATGAATAAAATAATCTGTATAAATATTAATAACCGGTGTCTGTACTTCATGATTCTCTTTTAGTCGATTCATCAAATAGGAAGGAAGTGCATGGGTACATACGACCAGATCAGGTCTCTGCTCGCGCAACAGTTTTCTCATAAAGGGCAGAAACAATAGCTCATACAGACGGTACCGCTTAGAAAAACCATCTTTCTGATACACACTTTTGCGATAAATCCAGTTATACGATCGCGGGATGGCTTGTATCCATTTCAAATAGGTCAACGAGGTCAATGCTTCCAACTTTCCGTAACTGTAAGAAAGAATATCGATTTTGTTACACCTTACGTCTGGGTGTTTCTCAGCTAGTTCTGCAATGAGAGCATCCGCCACTTGATGATGTCCAGAAGGTATTTGTAAAAAAGGAAGAAATAAGATGCTTTTTTGTTGTGTCATCATAAACCCCTCTAATGGTGTAGAAATAACGTTAGTATTTGGCAATATCTGCGATGTATTCATTCAATTACCATCATTTTTCAAGTTTTTGTCCTGTATAATTGAATCTTGGAAGGGGGTTTTTTATGTTTTATATCCTATTTTCAATCATCACGATTCCGCTTTTATATCTGTTTACCAAATCGTATATAAATACGCATGATGTTGTGATAAATAAGATCAATATAAATGCAGACGGATCAAATCAACCTGGAACGCTTGTAAACATCCTCCAGCTCTCAGATTTACACCTTGAGAATATCTCAATCACACCTGAGCAGCTTTATCATAAGCTGAAAGATCAACCTATCGATTTAATTGCGCTGACCGGCGACTTCCTTGATCGAAAACGGACCATCCCTCAACTGATCCCTTATTTACATGTTCTAAAACGACTCGACGCCAAATATGGCATGTACGCTGTCCTTGGAAATCATGACTACGTTTTAAAAGATGAAAACTTAAAAAAATTAATCCATACGCTTGAGAGCAACAATTGCAACGTTTTGCGTAATCAGCACGAAACTATTTCTGTTCATGGGCAACGGTTAAACATTATCGGCGTGGATGACTTCAGCACAAAGCGAAGCGAATTGGACATCGCTTATAAAGATTTGAAGCCTGCCACAAACCTAGTGCTGACGCACGACCCAAATATTGTGCTTCATATGAAGAATTATCATTTTGACTATCTTTTATCCGGTCATTTTCATGGTGGGCAAATCTGTTATCCAAAGGCTTATCACCTTGCAACTATGGGGAAGCTAGCGAAAATGAATATCATTAAAGGACTTCATAAACACGATGGAAAGCCTTTTTATATCAACGAAGGCCTTGGCCAAACAGGAATGAATATTCGGTTAGGCAGTCGTCCAGAAATCACCATCCATCAATTAGCTATGAAAACAGTGGATCAAACGTTAATGAAGGCAAACGAATATGTTGTATAAAAAGATTCCTTTAAATAGAGGAGTCTCTTTTTTAATGCCGTCGTTAAAGCTCTACTGCGATACTCTTCTGTTAAGGAAATTTAATCAATTAGGAGGGTGCAAGCGAAGGCGCGAATAAAATACTTCGTTCATGAGAGGACGAGCAAGGCAACGAGCGACGGATGAATGTGTTTGGCAACAGGCTGAAGGCTCCACCATGACGTCGTGGAGCCTTCACAATCCTTCTATTCCGTACCTGTGGCTGACCCTTCTGTGACCAACTTCAAAGGCACAGGCATGCTCGTCTCGACTTCTTCCCCTTGCAATACATCTATACCTGCCTGAACAGCGAGCTTACCGATTTCTTCTGGCTGCTGGGCAACGGTTGCAGAAAGGTTTCCTTCCTTGATGCTGTTTAGTGCATCTTCATTTCCATCAAAGCCAACGACGAGGATATCTCGTCCGGAACTCATAATGGCTTCATAAGCTCCTAGCGCCATCTCGTCGTTATGAGCAAAGACGGCTTTGACCTCAGGATTCCCTTGCAGAATGTTCTCCATTGTTGTTAATCCTTCAGAACGGTCAAAGTTGGCAGTTTGTTTGGCGACGACATCGAGCTGCTCATCAGCGATATTGTGAAAGCCGGCACCTCGTTCACGTGTCGCCGATGCACCGGGGACACCTTCCAACTCAGCAACTTTAGCTCCCTCTCCAAGCTGTTCAACAATATAGTTTGCGGCCATTTCTCCACCTTTTTCATTATCAGAGCTTACCAATGTTGCCACCTCACCTTTTTCCGCCGATCGGTCGAGGGTAATCACTGGGATACCGAGACTATTGGCGGACTGAACCGCAGTCGAGATCGCTGAAGAATCGGTCGGGTTGATCAGAAGCGCATCGACACCTTGTTGAATTAAATCTTCCACATCATTAATTTGTTTAGCAGCATCATTTTGCGCATCGACAACGACGACTTCCATTCCTTGTGCAGCTGCTTCCTTTTCCACGCCATCCCTTAATGACACGAAAAATGGGTTATTTAACGTTGAAACCGACAAGCCAAACTTGATGTCTCCTGAATCATGATCCACGCTCGATTTCGCCCACTCTGGTGGCTGTAACGAGCAAGCGCCAAGGAATACGAGAAACAAGCTCATGAATGGTACGAATATTTTTCTCATCATCATCCTCCTATGCTGCTTTCTTTCGATCAATTAGAACGGCGACTAGAATGACAGCGCCCTTGACGACCATTTGGAAAAAGGATGACACGCCAAGTAAGTTCAAGCCATTGTTCAGCGTTCCGATAATTAAAGCACCAATCAGTGTACCGACAATTAAGCCACGTCCACCCGACAAGCTTGTGCCACCAAGCACAACCGCCGCAATTGCATCAAGCTCATAAGATGTTCCTGCTGTAGGCTGGGCAGAATTCAAACGAGAGGTCAAAATGGCCCCTGCTAGAGCTGAAAGTAGACCAGCAAGTGAGTACACCAGCACTTTAATCCGTGACACTTTTATCCCAGAAATGAGGGCTGCCTTTTCATTTCCCCCGATCGCATACGTTTTACGTCCAAATGGGGTTTTGTGCAAAATGACCCAAAGAACAGCAAAAGCAAGGATCATTGTCATTGCTGGGACGGGGATGCCTAGAAAATAACCTCTGCCGAATAGTTGAAAGGCGTAGCTGTCTCCTAACCCGGTAATTGGGTTTCCATCGGTATAATACAGGGTCAATCCTCGGTACATCGTCATCGTTGCAAGTGTAACGATAAAAGGCGCCATCTTTCCTTTTGTAATAAACAGTCCATTGATCGCCCCTAATATGGCCCCAATCAAACACCCGATGAGAATCGCTAAGATCGGGTCAATTCCTGAAGTCATCATCCCTGCCATTAACGCGCTCGATAAGGCAAGTGTGGAGCCAACAGATAGATCAATTCCGCCGGTGAGAATCACAAATGTCATCCCATAAGCAATGAGGGCATTGATGGCGACTTGCCGTAAAAGATTTAATAAGTTCAAGGGCTCAAGGAAACTGGGGTTAATGACAGATACCGTCGTAATGAGAACGAGCAATCCGACGAGTGGTCCTAGCTTCTGTAACAAACTTCCTACATGGTTCGTGCTTTTCGTTGCATTAATCATTCACTTAACCTCCTGTTGCCAATGTCATTATTTTTTCTTGTGTCGCTTCTTCCTTTGACAGTTCTCCTGCAATCGTCCCTTCATGAACAACGATGATTCGGTCACTCATGCCTAAGATTTCCGGAAGCTCTGAAGACACCATAATGATCGCGACCCCACGTTCCGTCAATTCATTCATCAATTGATATATTTCGCGCTTCGCTCCGACATCGACACCTCGGGTCGGTTCGTCAAGAATAAGTACTTTCGGACCGATGCCGATCCATTTAGCAATGACGACCTTTTGCTGATTTCCCCCCGATAGATTTTTTGCTTCTGTGGACGCTGATTCTGTTTTAATCGTCAGTCGTTTTATGAGCAGATCAACGAATTCCTGCTCATCTTTTTCTTTGATGAACGTCTGTTTCGTAAAACTGTGCAAGCTCGGCAGCGCAATATTATCTTTAATTGAAAAATCGAGTACGAGCCCTTCATCTTTTCGATCCTCCGTAATAAAGCCTAGCCCCATTTGCACAGCCTGGCTTGGGTTTTTCATCGTCACTTTTGTGCCGTTGACGAGAATGTCGCCCTCATACTTCCCGTCAAGACCAAAAATCGTGCGCATGATTTCCGTCCGACCAGCGCCCATCAGCCCTGATACACCAACCATTTCTCCTGAACGAACGCTAAAGCTTACATTCTCGAAGACGCCTTTACGAGACAGGTTCTTGACCTCAAGCATCGTGTCGCCCAATGAAGTCTCGCGTGCAGGAAAGCGATCGGTAAGCTCTCTTCCAACCATTTTTTGAACGACGTCATTAAAGCTCGTCTTAGCAATTGGTGTTGTATCTACCGTGCGACCATCTCGCATCACGGTAATCGTGTCGCAAATTGTAAAGATTTCTTCCATACGGTGGGAAATATAGACGATGGATACGCAAGACTTTTTCAAAGAACGGATCACTTCAAATAGCGTAGCGATTTCCCTATCTGTTAACGCCGCTGTCGGCTCGTCCATAATAATGACCTTTGCCTCTGTCATTAACGCTTTGGCGATTTCGATCATTTGCTGCTCTCCGACTGAACATTGTCCAGCCTCTTTATTTAAAGGAATGGAAATGGACAGTTTTTCAAATTGCTCAGCGGCAATCCTTTTCATTTTCTTCGTATGAATGAGACCAAAATGTGTAACCGGTTCCTTATTAATGAATAGGTTCTCCAATACGGTCAATTCCGGCCAAACATTTAATTCTTGATGGATAAAAGCTACACCGAAATCTTCGGCATGCTTCGGGTCGGTAAATGTTGTTTCTTTGCCATCAATCTGAATCGTCCCTTGGTCTTTTTTATGAAGCCCTGTAAGAATATTCATTAACGTCGATTTACCGGCCCCATTCTCACCCATCAAGGCATGGACTTCTCCATCTTTAATGTGAATGTCGACACCTTCCAGCACTTTATTTTTCCCAAAGGCTTTATGAATGTTTTCCATCCGGATTTGCATTTATCTCACCCCTTTTAAAAAGTGACGCCAGCGTGAAGAATACAATTCGCATACGGTGTGACCTCGCCTGTACGTATCACCGCTTTCGCGTGCTTCAGTTGTGCTTTTAATGCTTCATGTGAGACGTACTCTAAGTCACCAAAAAGCTGTCTAAGCCCTTGATGCATCATGATGTTCACCTCAACCTCTGTTGCGGCGGTGACCCTTTCAACGACCAACTCTTCTTTAAGCAGGCTAACGACATCGAGAAACGATGGTACACCCTTGCGTAATGACAAATCGATCTTTTGCACTTGGGCTGGAATGGGCAGTCCAGCATCGGCAACAACAATTGAATCGGTATGCCCTATATCTGCAAGGACTTTTGCAATATGACTATTTAATAGACCATGTCGTTTCATTCTGCTAGCCTCTTTTCCACTTCGGCTCTTGTCGGCATCCCGCCTTGAGCACCAAATCCAGTGACTGATATGGAAGCAGCACGATTAGCAAAACGAAGACTCTCTTTAATGTCTTTTCCTTCAGAAATCGCTGTCCCAAAAGCGGCATTGAATGTATCGCCCGCTCCGGTTGTGTCAACGACATTTGTGGAGTATGTTGGCACAACAATCTCCTCATGCCCATCATTAAATCTAACACCTGATGCTCCTTCTGTAATAAACAGTTTATTCGCGTACTTTTCTAACACCTTTGATTTTGGCAGTCCACCAAACAGTATGCTTGCCTCGTGTTCATTCGGTGTTAAATAAGCTGCCTGCTCAACAACCGTATGTGGAATTTCTCTAGCAGGGGCTGGGTTTAATAGCAACGGCACGCCAATCGTAGTGCAGAGTCGAGACGTTTCTATGATTGTTTCTTCCGGCACTTCTTGCTGCATCATAACGAGGTCGCATTCCTGCAACAGTGGCAGTGATGCTTTCACATAATCAGTAGTAACCTCATCATTAGCCCCTTTAACGACGACAATACTATTGTCACCTTCCGCCAAAATAATATATGCGATGCCACTTTTTTTGTGTGTAACGGGTTCCACATATTCTGTATGGACGCCTTCTGTTTGCAGATTACGAACGATCTCTTCACCGTAAGCATCAGCACCGACGCGTCCAATCATATAAACGTCAGCCCCTAGTCTTGAGGCTGCGACAGCTTGGTTGGCTCCTTTACCGCCTGGCACTGTCTCGAAGGATTCTCCGAGAACAGTCTCTCCAATGTGCGGATGTCTTGCTGCTGTGACAACTAAATCCATTGAAGCACTGCCAATGACAGCTATTTTTGGTTTTTTCATGACCTTCACTTCTTTCGCGTTGTATTTCTTTCGACGAGCTCCACTGGCATTTGTATCTTGCATTCAATGTGTTGCTCTTTTTTAATCAACTTTATTAGTAATTGAGCTGCTTGCCGCCCCATGTCATATGCCGGCTGTCTAATTGTAGACAGCGTCGGGTAAGACAAACCGCTTTGTGGTATATCATCATAACCGATAATTTGCACATCCTCTGGAATCTGCTTACCGATTTTCAAGGCTTCATGTATGATGGCAATGCCAACGATATCATTGCTGGCGATGACGCCATCTGTATCGGGAAATTGTTCAAATAATTCTTTTGCCCACCCTAATGCCTCTTCAAAAGAATAAGACGTCGTCGATAAGACAGAAAAGTCAATGTCAGCATGACTTAATTCCTCTATCGCTCCTTGAAAACGATCCTGTGCAGGCCTCACATGCGCGGGACCTTTCATCAGGGTGATTCTTTTGGCGCCCTTCTCGATCAGCGTTCTCGCCGCTAACCGACCACCTTCCCTCCCATCCGAGTAGACGGCCGGATAATCTTCCGATATACGGTCCAACAAAACGAGCGGAAGCTTTAATTCATTATAGATTTGATCGTCAAGGTGATTTGTTGCTGATATGATGCCCGTGACATTATTTTGGACAAATGTTTGGATATATTCCATTTCCTTTTCAACATTTTCGTCACTGTTTCCGAGTAAAAGCCGAAAACCAGCACGACTAAGCTCATCCTCCACACCTCTGGCAAGTTGCGGAAAAAAAGGGTTCGTAATATCAGGTAAAAGCAATCCGATCAGCCGTGATTTCCTTTTATAAAGCGATCGTGCGACTTCGTTCGGGCTGTAATTTAATTTCTCAATAGCAGCCATCACTTTTTTTCTCGTATCGACGCCAACATATCCGTTGTCATTTAACGCACGTGACACAGTAGCCACAGAAACGCCTGCTTCACGCGCGACATCTTTAATCGTCACCATTACTTTCACTCCTACTGCTGTGTAACCGGTTACAGAAAATGTACCATATGATTGCTATCGTTTGCAAGTATTATTCAATAGATCATTGTTTTCTTTTTTTGGAAGAGAACGTAGTCAAATGGCAAAAGGCGCTTGATCACACGCCTTTCATCATCATTATGATCAAAAAAGCACAACAAAAGATCTTCCGAAAATGCCGTTCGAAAAGACCCTTTGTATGCTTTAAGTTTTCTTATCTACATATTATACCTAGCGCTCAAAAAGTGGCGTACTGTTAACAGATATGATTCCTTCGGTTTATATCATGTAGAGGAAATAACGTCGTCTGTCACCTGCTTAATGACGAGACATAGCGTTTTACAGTCCTCTAGTGTAAATGTGAGCGGCACTCTGAAATCGCACATAAAATTCAGGAGCTCAGCGGTTTTCGGTAAAGGGTCTGTTTCACCGAGGTATTCCCAGCTTTCAAACCTACTCGTAAACCCTTTCGGCTCACGACTGCCAAACCATTTTATTTCCACACCACGCTTGGCACAGCTTTCGATAAAATGTTCAACTTTAGCGGCTGTCGTGTTAGTCAGCGTAAATTGAAACGATGAACCGACATACTTCTCCCTTTCATCCCGTCTTGGGACTCGAATATGCGGTACGTTACTTAGCTCTTGCTCAATCAATTGATAGCGCTCATTCCATCGTTTACATTGATTGTCCAATTGTGGAAGTTGGGAACGGATTAAAGCTGCTACTAAGTTTGACATACGTAGGCTTAAATTTGGTATCGCTTTTTTATACTTTTCAAACACATCTAATGAAGGCCTGGCCAGATGCTGTTCATAAAGCATATAAGAGCCGGAATACAAAATGGCCTTGGCAGCGACATCTTCATCGTCTGTAATGAGCAGCCCGCCTTCACCTGAATTAATATGTTTGTACGTTTGCGTAGAGAAGCAGCCTACTTTTCCAAAAGTACCAGTAAACTGATTTCCCCATTTGGCTCCCATTGTATGCGCACAATCTTCTATCAGTGTCATATTAAAACGATGACAAATATCTAGCACACGGTCCATATTCACAATATGGCCACGCATATGGGATAACAGAAAATACTTTGCACCAGAAGCTTCTGCCTTCCTTTCAAGGTCATCCAAGTCTGTCAAATAGTCTTCGTCAATTTCAACGAAAACAGGTGTTGCTTCTGCATTTTTGATCGCTCCTGGCACTGGGGCAAGTGTAAAAGCATTACAGAGTATTTGATCACCTGGCATAACGCCTACGCTTTTGAGGGCAACATAGATAGAGCTTCCGCAGGATGCAAACCCAGCACAAAACTTTGCACCTACGTAATCCGCAAAGTCTTTTTCCAGAAGGCTAGCTTCAGCCATTTCATTTCCTAACGTATTATAGCGGTGTAGACGTCCGGACTGCAGAATGTCCAGCGCACGCTTGATTCCTGCTTGTGGGATTGGCTCTTGCTGTGTAAATTCTTTATCAAACACGATCTCAGTTTCTCTCTTTTGCGTATTCACGAAATGTCCCTCCTCAAGATGAAGCGGCAAATAGTCTGATAACCGCTAGAAAATTAGAACTTTTTCGCTCTTAGTTCTGCTGTCACAGCGTGTGCAGACATCCCTTCAAAACGACATTGGTTCGCAATTGTCGGCGCCATTTTTTTACTAGCTTCTCTTGTGCATTTCTGATATGTCACTGTTTTTAGAAACTTTCCAACCCATAAGCCACCGGTGTAACGTGCTGCTTTACCTGTTGGCAAAATATGATTCGTCCCAATGCCCTTATCCCCGTAAGTGACCGTCGTTTCTTCTCCGAGAAAAAGGGAGCCGTAATTTTTCATGTGGGCCAAATAATAATCAAGGTCAGCAGCTTGAATTTGTACATGTTCAATTGCATAATCATTTGCCACTTTAACTGCTTCTTCTTTGTCTTTCACTAAAATCACTTCACCGTTTCTCTCCCATGATGCCTGTGCCACTTCTGCTGTGTCTAAAGCTGCTACTTGTTTTTCCATTTCGTCTTGAACCTTTGTAACCAATGCTTCTGAGGTTGTAATAAATATAGTTATCGCCTGGTAATCGTGCTCACACTGCCCCCATATGTCAGCAGCAATGAGCTCAGGATCAGCGGACTCATCGGCAATAATGAGGTTTTCACTCGGACCAGCAATTTGATCAATTCCCACCGTACCGAATACTTGGCGCTTCGCTTCGGCTACAAACACATTGCCCGGGCCAACAATAAAATCGACCGGTTGAATGCCTTCGATGCCATACGTCATGGTCCCGATCGCCTGAATACCCCCCAGAGAATAAATCTCATCAACCTCAGCCAAATACATCGCATATAGCACACCTGGATGAATGCCTTCACCATTTTGGGCCGGGGAACAAGCAATGACTCGCTCTACACCAGCTACTTTTGGAGGAATTGTACTCATTTGTACCGATGAGACAATGGGAAAGCGCCCACCTGGTACGTAAGCACCAACATTTTCAAGCGGAATGAGTTTCTGACCTAAGTGAACACCGGGCTGTATCTCCGTTTCAAACGCTGCCATACTTCCTAATTGGGCTTCGGCAAATGCACGTACTTGGTTTTGACAATACTGAGTATCTTGTTTAAATGTTTCTGGTAATGTCTTAATGGCATCATGAATTTCATCTTGAGAAACGCGAAAAGACTCCGGATTCCAACCATCGAATTTCTCAGACAATAACCTGACTGCTTTCTCACCATTTTCTTTAATATTTTGTAATTCGTCTCTTACAACTTCTCTCACACCTATGGTTGCTTGCTCCACTGCTTTCTTGCTTTCTTTAATATACCTTGCCATAAAAATCACCCTCTTGATTATAATGTCTAGACTTCTTCTGCTTTTTTATTTTGCATACTATTCCATTCAGCATTATTCTCAGGTGCTTCTTGACCAAGAATGTAATAATCCAAATCTTTTTTGCAATACTGTTATACTTACGACCGTTGAAGAGATAAAATAAAGCACCTAATAAAATCCAGATCACTAAAGCGATGAGAGATGGTGTAGCTAGAAAAGCGGGGGAATCAGGAATAAATAACAGCCCTAAAAATATTAAACTGACGAGCGTTCCAGCTAAGGAAAACACTTTTCGAGCAGGGCTTTCTTGCCACTTAAAAAATTTATAGGCAGATGCACAAGTATACGCATATGCTACGGCCACACCCGTTGCAGTCATATCAACAATCCATAACAAAGCTTGGCGTCCAAACCAAGGTGTAATAAAGCAAATCACACCTGCAGTCACGATACCGATATAAGGCGTTTTAAATTTCGGATGAATCTTCGTAAACATACTCGGTAAAATTCGCGCTCTCCCCATAGCAAGCAACATTCGACTGGAAGAAACGAGAAAACCATTAATTCCTGTAAAAATGCCCATACAAAGTGCGGTTGTTAAAATAAATAGTCCGACACTTCCGAACATATCAACGACAACGTCACCAGTACCCCAAACTGGTTGACCACTTGTTAATTGCTGCCAAGGTGCACCCATAGCGGTCGTATAAACCATAATTGCGTAAACTGCCCCACCACTGGCAAGGCCAAAAATCATGAGCTTAAAAGCAATTTTCGCCGAAAAGTCAAATTCTTCTGATGCTTGGGCGATGTTATTAAAGCCGGAATATAAAAAGGGTGCGGTTGCGACAATGACTAAAATTGACGACAATGTTCCTATTTCCATATTAAATCCAGGCTGTAGGTTAGAAAAAGCTGTTTCAGGATGTAATGTCATAGCTATTCCGAGGAATAGTGCACCAAAAAACAATGCTGCACTAAAATAAAACTGCATCCTGCCAGTAATTTTAATCCCACGAACATTTGAATAGGTAAATGCAATCAGTGCAAGACCAGCCACAATAATTTGACTAAAATAGATATCCCACCCTGCAATCGTATACATGTACCCGATCTCTACTAAATCTGGGTAGAGAAATTTAAATAATACGATAATTGCCGACGCATTCAAGGCGACAGAAGTAACATAGGACAGCGTAACAAACCAGCCACAAATGTAAGCATTGATGCGCCCAAAGCCAAGATATGTAAAGACAAACTCCCCACCAGACACAGGAAATTTTTCTACGAGAAAACCATAGCTAACTGCGATGACCATGACTAGTAACGCACCAATCAATACTCCGAGGATGACGCCCATAGGTCCAGCCTCACGCATCCAGTCAGCAGGCAGCACGAATGCCCCCCAACCAATCGCAGAACCAAAAGCAATCGCCACGACCCAATGCGGCTTTAATGTTTTGGATAATTTCGTCCTGTTTTCCACTAAAGTACACCCCTTTTCTACACATGTTCTGCTCTTTTTTTCTATTAGCAGTACTTCTCATATCAATCACTTGCTAGAACAATGACGATATTCTAGCGAAGCTTGCCGGCTATCGAACAAATATAAATCGTAGAAACCGAGAAAAATTGATTGACCGGCCATTCGTGTGGTTAGAAATCAACAGAAAGCGCTTACATGCATTCAAGCTTTTTTGCTCTCTTCGGGTTGTTTCCGCTAAGTATAATCAAAGGTCATTTACTATAATAGCTTCCTCCGTCTACCATGGAGGATGCTATTATAGAGTGAGCCGTCACTTCACAGTCTCTTTGACAATCTTTTCATTGGGTTGTAATACTGGCGCATCTACTTCAATCGTATTAGGATATTTAATGCCAGCTCCTGTATTTAAGACGACGACTCTTTCATCTTGTTTAATCCAACCGTCTTCCCGAAGCTGCCGTGCAGCAGCGAATGTTGCAGCACCTTCTGGACAAACAAAAGCGCCCTCTGCAGAAGCAACAGCTTGTAATTCTTTTAACAACGCTTCATCGCTAACACGAATCGCACAACCGTTCGTTTGTTTAATCGCATCGAGAATTAGGAAATCACCTAAGGCCTTTGCTACATTAATTCCAAATGCTACGGTTTCAGCATCCTGCCACGGTTCGGCAGCTGATTTTCCTTCTTCCCATGCTTTGACGATCGGTGCGCAACCTTCTGCTTGAACAGCAACCAGTCTTGGCAGTTTATCTTGAGCAATCCAACCCAACGCTTGCAACTCTTGCAATGCTTTGTAAATGCCAATCAACCCGACACCGCCACCTGTTGGATAAAGAATCACATCCGGCACTTCCCAGCCAAATTGTTCCGCGATTTCAAGCCCCATTGTTTTCTTTCCTTCAATACGGTAAGGCTCTTTTAAGGTCGAAGCATCAAATAAATGATAATCTTTCACAGCTTGTCCGACGATTTTGCCAGCATCTCCAATCAATCCATCCACGAGATACAAAGTTGCTCCAGCTGCAGTACATTCTTTCCTTGTAATTTCAGGAGCATCAATAGGCATGACGATTGTTGAAGTGACTCCAGCTTGTGCACAATATAGTGACCACGCAGCACCAGCATTTCCGTTTGTCGGCATCGCTAGCTCTTTAACGCCTAATTCTTTCGCTTTAGATACACCAACTGCAGCTCCTCGAGATTTAAACGAGCCAGATGGGATTAATCCTTCATCCTTCATGTACAAATGAGGAATATTCATGTCTTGACCAATCGTCTTCATATGAAGTAACGGTGTCATCCCTTCACCTAACGTCACGACATTCTCTGCAGCTTGTACGGGAAGCAATTCATGATAACGCCATAAGTCTGCTTTTCTCGCCAGTAAATCTTGAGGCGTGAAGCTTTCTTTCAATTCATCCATTTTGTAAGCAACTAAAAGTGGTGCACCGCATTCACATAATTGATTTTGCTCTTGTACACTATACGTCTTTTCACACTTTGAACAATATAAATGAGATACATAACTAAAAGACATCGATAATCCTCTCCCTTTACTTAATAGCGCTTTCATTTACTCGCAAACGGCATTGTTTACCGCATGGCAATTGACTCAATTTCTATCATTGCATTTTTTGGTAGTTCTTTAACTCCCACCATGGCTCGCGCTGGCTGAGTTTCTCCAAAAAATGTGGCATACACATCATTCACTTGAGCAGCTTGTTCCAATGAAGTGACGAAAATTGTGTTTTTCACGACATTTTCTAAGGTCATGTCAGACGCATGCAAAATCGCTTGAATGTTTTTCAGAGATTGCTTTGCTTGCTCAACAATCTGATCGCTCATTTCATTCGTTTCAGGATCAATTGGCAACTGCCCTGAAATAAAAAGTAAATTTCTTTTCTCTACTGCCTGAGAATAAGCTCCAACGGCTGCGGGTGCTTCTTCGGTATGTACTGTTTTTAACATATCATCAACCTCCTAATTGTAGTGAAAATTTTCTTCAGACCTAATTTTTGCAAATAATTGTATATCGTATATTTAGATACACCTAATACACCTGCTAAATATTCTGTAGAACCTTTGATGAGAAAGGCGCCCTTCTGGTCGAGTTCCCTAATGACATCAACCTTTTCATCGGTCTCGAGTAACGTCGCTGTTTTATGATACTTCTTCAGCGCTTCCTGTGTCATATCTTCAATCACTTCATGGATCGTCGTGTAAAAGTTTTCTTTATTGTCTTTTTCATCTTTAAATGTAATAAAGTCTTGAATCTCACCTCCAATTTGAATTAATAAGCTGATATCAATATTGATACATAAAGCCCCTATGACCTTGTTGCTCTCATCTCGTAAAAATACGGTAGATGACTTCATGACCAACCCTTTTTTAGACACCGTTTTATAGTTGGCAAAATCATTGACTTGATCATCATCCGACTGTAATTCCTGCAGGACAAGATCAGTAATCGGCGAGCCAATTTCTCGGTCAGTAAGTATACCCGCTATGTGAATTAGGGAGCGTTCTAGATTGCTAAAATCGTGAATCGCCACTTCACATTTCGACCCTAACATCTCTACTAGAATGTCAGCGGTACGAATTGCCTGATTGAATATTAGTTCATGACTCATCTTCAAAAGCATTTCTCCTCTCTCATTCTAGTTTAATAATTCTATTAATTTTAAATAGAATAATAACAATTTATTATTTGAATTACAACAATTTTTTAATACTTCAAATTTTATTGCAACCACAATTTTATTACACGGACTAAGAAAAGACTTAGGAAAGATGTCTTACGAAGAAAAGCTTGTCCTCGCTGTTTCCTTATTCGCTGCATTGATGTGGATCACACGTTCGTTTATTTGGCAACACTTCATCCCCGGAATCAACGATACTGTCATTGCGATCGTCGCCGCTGCTCTCTTATTTCTACTTCCTTCTAAAAGTAAACAAGGTTCATTTCTATTAGATTGGAAATCGACAAAGGAGCTACCTTGGGGGACATTGTTACTCTTTGGCGGGGGCTTGGCGATTGCCGCAGGTTTCCGTGAAACAGGTCTAGCTACGTGGATGGGCGAGCAGTTAACCGTCTTAAAGAGGACGGTATAAGCTTTACCGTAGGCGTCTAGCATTTGCAGAGAATATAGGTTCCCTCTAAAAAGCCTTCTAAGGTCTGAGCTCGGCTATTTTACCGAGTTTAGACCTTTTCATGTTTCATTAATTCGTTTATGGTATAGAAACAAAAGGAATTTCTATATGAGGAGGCTGAAGCACTTTAGATGGATATTGTCAAAAAGCTGATAGAGCAATTACAAAATGATGACATTACTCATTATGAAAAGCTAACGAAAGGCTTTTCCACTTCGAGTAAATATATACTTTATGTGAAGGAAGGCACCGGCAAATACATCTTGAAAGTATATCCTAGTAAGCAACGAGAGCGGCGAAAAATGCAATTTGCTTTGTTACAACAGCATGTTTCGAATCACGTGTCCTGCCACAAACCAATCAAATTCGGATTTGATGACGAGCTCCAAATGTGTTATATCTTGCTGTCATATGTACGTGGTGAGAGCGGTGATCAATGGCTGCCAACAAAGCATATTGAGGAACAGTATCATTTAGGTGTGTCAGCAGGAAAAGAACTGAGGAAAATCCACCTCGTTGCCCCCACGCCTTCGTTCAATTGGTATCAAAAGCGAACCGCAAAGTACAAACATAAAGTAGCTCAGTGTAACAGCCTAAGACTAACATTTTATAAACAAGATTTTATCGAAAATTACATAGAAGAAAACATCCATTTGTTAAAAGACAGCCCGGTCACGTTTCAACATGACGATTTTCACCCACAAAATATCATCGTCCAAGCCGATGGGACAATCGCGGTGATCGATTTTGATTCCTTTGATTGGGGCGATCCATTTGAAGAATTTTTCAAATTGCCTAAGTATACCGTTTCCGTAAGCCCCCACTTTGCGAAAGGCCAAGTCGATGGCTATTTCGACTACAAAATTCCGCATTCATTTTGGCAAAAATACAATTTATTTGTCGCTTTAAATCAGCATGCAAGTCAACTCGGTGGCGCTCACGCGAATCACCTTACCTTTGTTCAAGAAAGAACCCGGCACATCATCGATACCCATGACTTTATTCATCACGGCATGCCACAGTGGTATAAGGAGCTCATTTGATTTTTTACATTTCTGATCGGTGTTCAGGCTGAAGCTCTCGACAATGTGGTTCAGCCTGAAGCACGACTTTCACTTTATATGTTTCTTAACTGCTTACCACATACCATTGGGACTGGGCATGATACATTTCTGCATATTTTCCGTTCTTTAGCATCAACTCTTCGTGCGTCCCTACCTCAGCGATTTCTCCTTCGTTCATTACAAGAATGCGATCGGCAATTTTAGCCGAGCCTAGGCGATGCGTGATGATGATAGCGGTTTTGTCTTGCGAAAACTGGGCAAATTGATGATACACTCTCGTTTCTTCAATCGGGTCAATGGAGGCGGTCGGCTCATCAAGTACGATGACATCGTGAGCCCGGTAAAAGCCCCGTGCAATCGCCACTCGCTGCCACTGACCGACGGATAAATCGACGCCATCGAATTCGCGTGAGAGCATCGTATCAAAGCCCTCCGGAAAGGTTGCTTCCTCCACTCTCAAGTCTGCTTTTTTTGCAGCGAAGGTAAGCTCGTCTCGATCACTTTGACGCTGCACGTGGCTTACCGTGATGTTCTCTTCCAACGTCATCTTATACTTTTGAAATTTTTGAAATACAGCAGAGATGCCACGATAAATCGACTGCGCGGACATTTCTTTCGTATCTACCCCATCGACTTTTACAGCGCCTCTTGTTGGAAGATATAAACCCGTCATCAGTTTGACGAGCGTCGTCTTTCCTGCCCCATTTCCTCCGACAATGGCAATGGTCTCTCCTTTTCTTAATTCCAAAGAAATGTCGGATAACACATCAGCTTTAGACTCCGGGTATTGAAAAGAAACGTTCTCTAGGACAATGCCATTCCCGGCAGCTAATGTGACATCCTTCCCTTCTCTTTCCGGCGCATCGAGAAAACGAATAAAATTGCGCACGGTACCAAGTTCTTTAGTGATGCTACCAATCTGGTAAGCGATCACCTCTTCCATCGAACTAAACATCACACCAATGGAAGCAAAAACGGCTGCAAATGCGCCAATACTAATGTCTCCATTCATGAGCGCAATAAACAACAAATAAAGAACGCCAAAATAACCCGCTAAAGTGAGCATTTTCATGCCAAGTTCTAACACACTCGCTTTAAATTCAGCGCGCCATCGCTTTTTTCCAAGCATACTTAAAGACGTACGATATAAATCGCTGAAAAAGTGAAACCCACCAAGAATGCGCGTTTCCTTAAAGTATTCCCGATCCGCAATACACCGTTCATAATATTCAAACTCACGCCGAATCGGCGCGGACTGATCTTCCAGCTTTGTGAAAATGGTTACCCTGATGAGCTGGTTCAAAACAACAGGGACAAAAATCAACACTATAGAAAAGGCAAGAATCGGTTGTAAGCTATAGAGATAAACGCCCATAAATAAAAAATACGGCAAATAAAAAGTAAAAATACCTACGACCGTGAACAAGAGACCTAAACTATTCTCCATCCCTTCATGGGCTTTATTGATATCATTTAATAAATCCGGAGATTCGTATGAAATCGGTTCGATCCGGGATGCTTTTTCATGAATTCGATTTGTCAGATGTCCCATCGATTTTAAGATGAAGGTTTTCCCCATAAAATTATGTAAGCCATTCAGAACTTGCGATCCTATCGTCACGCCTCCTAAAGCCACAGCCATCCAGATGACTGTACTTAAACCCGTTTGCTGCGAAACTGCACCAGTGACAGCATCAAAAAAATGCTGGGTTGCCAGTGTCGTTACGCCAAATGAAACACCATGAAGAACGCCTATGATGTTCACGACGATAAATAATACCGGTGCGGATACGAATATCATCGGGAATAATTTCCTTAAAATCGTGACTAATGTGATTTTTCGCTTTGTTCCCTTCAGCTCTTTCTCTCTCATTGATACCAGCTCCTCTGGCTCTCATACATCTCAGCATAAATACCACCTAGCTGCATCAATGCTTTATGATTTCCATGTTCGATCATACGTCCGTCCCCAATCACAAATATTTCATCTGCCAGTTTCGTCGATCCTAATCGATGACTAATAAATATCGTCGTTTTATCTCTACTGATTTCCTCGAACCTTTCATATAAATCACTCTCACTTAAGGGGTCGAGTGCGGCGGTCGGTTCGTCCAATACTCTTAGTGGTGCTGGATTTACAATGGCTCGGGCCATGGCCACCCTCTGCCACTCCCCACCGGAAATATCTTGTCCCCCAGCTTTAATCTTGCCAAGGGGCGTATCCAAACGTTTAGTCAATCTATCCACCACGCGATTTAATCCAAGCTGTTCAACCGCAGCGCCCACGCGCTCGTATGTCTTTACATCGGACATTTTGTGCGTATCTCCTATGAGCATATTCTCTTTCAGCGTCATTTGATATTTGGCAAAGTCTTGATACACGATGGAGAAAAATGATTTCAACTCGCTTTGCTTGTAATCAGTGATATTCTTCTCGTTAAGATAAATGTCGCCTTCATAATCGTCGTAAAGCCCTGTTAATAATTTGGTGATGGTCGTCTTTCCTGCACCATTCACCCCAACAAAAGCATAGTTTTTTCCTGCTTCCAGTCGAAATGACACGCCATCAAGAATCTTTTTATCCGTTCCAGGATACGTAAAGCGGACATCTCTAAATTCCAACGACTGAAAAACAGGCGGCACGCCCTCTTTTGCCGCGATAGCGTCTTCTGTTTCTTCCAGTGCACCAAACGCTGTCAAATCTCTAAAATACTCCCTATGTTTTGCAAGCCGGTCTACATTATAAGTGAGTTCCCAAGACATCGTCTGAACAAGTCCAAACACGGCGTTCACTAAAGAAATAAACATCCCGATCGTAAGTGTGCCAGCCAAAACTGGACCAAGCAGGATCAGTATAACGATGAAAGAAATGAACGCCGTGATTAAACTGCCGGATTTCATCTTAATAAACCATTTTAGCTCCGTTTTGAATTCAATGGTTCGGGCTGTTTCGTAGAGCTCATGCCACTTCCTCCGAATCGTATCTCCATAACCAAATAAAGTTCTTTCATCGACAGTATCCCTTCCAGTCAAAACGTCAGAAAGATCATCAGACTTTCGCTTGTATTTAGATACTTCACGGTTGGCTTCATAATTCGCCTTGCCGCTCTTGATCGCCACCATAAACAAAGGTACGGAAATAGCAAGGATGAGAAGGGCAGCCCACCACACTTGGACGATGAGCAATCCTAATATACCTACGACTTGGAGAATTTTTGCGATGATCGACAACAGATTTGCAAAAGCATTTTTCACTTGCTCTTCAGGGTCTTTTGACACGCGCGAAATAAGGTCCCAAGTATGATGATTTTCAATATGCTTGTAGTCGAGTTTGGCCCTTTTCTCAGTGATCGGTGTCCGAAACTTTACCCGAACGTCATTTTCCAGTTTGACTGTGACAACTTGCTTCAATTGTTCCGAAATCCATTGGTATCCAATCAAAGCTACGACAGTAAATAGTGGGGAATAAATCTGACTGATGTCTGTGTTATTTTGGACAATCGATATGGCTGTATTAATAAATGCAGCCGTAACGACAACTTGGACAGTTGGTATTAAACCGGACAAAAGCGTTTGTAATACCAATACCGTCGTCATCATCGGTGAGCACTTAAACGGAACCTTAATGATATCGAGCATGCCGTATGTTCTGCCTTGGTTTATCATATTTGCGTCTCCTTATGTGAAATGTGATGCAAACCTAACTTTAATTCATTTTATATTCTGAAAATAATCACTATAACCTATCCACATCTTATTTAGCGGTAACTATATCGTTACTTCATAGATAAAATTTGAATATTTAGACACTATTTCCATTTTACCACATCGGAAACCGGAAATGAATCGTTCTACAGCAAGTGCTTTCAAGTTTCCATCGATGTAAATACTGCATCACCATAGAAGGTCGAGAATATCGCTGCGCTACTTTTGTATTTGAACAAGTTTTGCTAATTATGAAATGCTTGATTGCTTTCTTATGGCATCAAGTGTTTACAATCCAAGATGAGGATATTATACTTGACCTAAAGTTGCACAAAGGAAACTAATGTGTACATAGGTTAAAAAATGTCCTTTATACAAATAGGAGGCCGACGATGATCAGAAAATTGAAAGAATCCGTTCATTGGAGCAGCATGATAGGGCTGTTCACCTTCTGCTTGGCTCTGGTTTTTTCGACCCTCTCTACAGTTTTTCGAGAAGGCTCCTCCCTTTTATTAAGCTTAGCGATCGTGGCTGCTTTTATCATCATCGGTATTATTGCGGATACAATCGGCTTGGCCGCTGCCACAGCGAAAGAACCTCATTTCCATGCGTTAGCTGCGAAGAAAATATCAGGAGCGAAAGAAGCGGCCTACATCGCCAAAAATGCCCCTCTCTTTTCCAGTTTTTTTAATGATGTCATGGGTGATATCGCTGGGATTGTCAGTGGTGCTGCATCGACGGCTGTCGTTTTACAAATGGCAAAGATATTGCAGACTTCAGACGGTTCTATTGTATTTATTATCATTAGTGTTTTGTTAACGAGCATCATTGCCGCTCTTACGGTGGGGGGAAAGGCACTCTGCAAAACAATCGCCATTTATCAGTCCACAAATATCGTCCTCTATACTGGAAAAGTGCTGTACCTATTGAAAAAAATGCAGAAAGCCGTTATACTAGCAAGCCTTTTCACACCTAATACTCAGCAATCTTTCTTGCGGCGGAAACAAAATTACAGAAAATAATGTCAATGAATTTTAGAACTGAAGGGAATATAAAGCGGAAATCGGGTGGCGGTTAGCGGTGAAAAAGCTTTTTTCATGAGCACTTATTTTGAGGGCGGTTACAACTCAAACATCGTACGCCTATAAGTAATACTAAAATTCGTATTCTTTTATTGATATAAAGAAACGTCTATGTTATTTTGTATTAAAGCAACTTTTTTTCTTTGAGGAAAATTGCTTACAGGTAGTTCGGTATAAGCCTTGCCTTCCAGGGTGGTAGCTGGAAGGCTTTTTTAATGATACAGGCAGAGAGAGAAAAGCCTTTCAAAAGTTCAGTTAGAACTTATTGAGAGGCTCTTTTGGTTGCATTTCATTTGTAGTCAAACCCTTTCTATCAAGGGCATCAGGGCATGAAGGACATCATCATGCCCTACTTATTTAGCAATTAGTGATGAATAGACATCTCCGATATAATCTGTTTTGCAGTTGCCAGTCATATAAGATATCAAATTCCAATCATCAAAAATAGTTTTAGAGGTAATATTACGAAGAGTTCCTACGTAACGCAAAGCCCTAGTCTTTATCTTTTATTTGTTATCTTGTAGACTTCCAAGGTAATCAGCTAGAAATAATATCCCTCTGACATGGTGTACACTCTGGTCGCCTGACAAAGAATAATCGTTAAGAGGTTCCCAGGACCAAAACCCCCATTTTACATTAGGGTCATCTAAATGATACGGGGAGCGGCTGCCTTCTACTGCTTGCAGATCCAAACCACACTTGACAGCTAAGATCGCTGAATCTAAGTACTTTTGTTCACCGGTATTTTGATGAAGTCTGATTAAGCTTATCGCGATATTCGGCATATCACCTGGTCCTACGTTAGGCGCGCAAACCTCCCCATCATCATCAATCCCTATCGGCCAGCACCGTCTGCCCTCTGATGATCAACCAACCAATCTGCAAAACGTTTTGCGCCTACAAGAAATTTTTCATCTTTTGTTACTTCATAAAGGAACAATAAGCCACGAAGCTCGGGAGCAACAAGGTCAGAATTCCAAAACTGTCCATCAATTAAATAGAAGTTCCCGTCTTCTTCCTGTAGGGTAAGACCGTGCTCTCCCCATGCAATCGTGTGTTCTAAATAATTTTTATCGCCCGTCATTCCATAGAGTTCTAGATATGCAGTTACCGGCAACCCGAATGCACGCCATGTAAACCCTGTATCCGATCATTGATAAGTGTTTGTATCATATTTATAATTAAAGCCAGCTTTTCGTCCTTGCTTGATGAAGTTGTGAAACTGCTTTATATAAAATTGATATTCATTTTTTCCGGTTCTTTTAGATAACGCTAATGCGAGCCAAAAAGCATCTCCTGTATATTTAATATACAATTCGTTTGACTTAAAGCCGTCCCGCACCCCCCTGCCAAGTAAACATCGGAGGGGTTTCGGTCCAGTTTTCATACGCCCGCTTAAAGCAACTTTCCGCTATTTCAACAACGTCTTGTCTTCATTGCGATCATACATTGGTTAGGTAAATCAACGGAGTTTAGAATATTCACCCGGCGGTATCCCTTCCTGCTGTTTAAAAATCCGTATAAATGTATTCACATTTTTATAACCAACTAATGCACTGACTTCATTTACTTTATGGTTTCCATTTTGCAGCAGCTCTTTTGCTTTATTAATTTTTAACTGATTGAGGTGCTTCTTAAAGTTAATATTAGCGTTCTTCTTTAGCAATCTACTAATATAACCTTCCGTTAAATTAAATTTTAGAGAGATATCTGTTAGTGAAAGATCCTGATCATAATTTTGATTAATATAGTCTAAAATACGTATTGTTGTAGGATCGGCTGTTCCTTCAACTGATCTAATTAAGCTTTCAAATAAACTCTCAAAAATTTTCTTTAAGGAAAAATAAATATCATCTCTATGATTACTATTCAATAAATCAAATAAGCCTTTATTCTGGGAAGAGAAATCATTGATTGACCTGTCATATTGATTTAAAATGCGTTTTACTGTATTTAACAGGATATATTTGAATTTAATTGTATTAATTGTATCTAATTCTAAATAAATTAAATTTGTATCTAGAACATTGACGATCGATTTTTTGCTAATTCAATATCATTACTGATGACGGCATTTATCAGAAAGCGTTCATCATCTAATGAATAAGAGTAGCTATCATCATTGATTAATAGCTCTCTGGCCGGGAAAGTTTCTAATGAATTAACATATGTATATTTCTTTAGCGTTAACTCAATCACGTCAATAAAAGCAGTATTAAAATTATAAATGCTTTCTACTGGGTCAGATAGAGAAAAGTTTAGTTCAATTGATAATTCGCTTTGAATAAAAGAAGTCATTTGTTTTAATAGATCATTGATTTTATTCCCTTCTTTCGATGGAAAAATAATACAAATTCCTTTGTAATCAATCGGGATTTGAATAAATGTCAGCTCATCGTTAAATGTGCGAATTAAATCCATCGTTTGATTACGCAATGATACATTGTTAGAAATATTTTCTGCTACTTTGTCTGGGTTTTCAATCGACACAATTGCTATTAGCCCGCCTTGTGTAAAGCTCTCCATACGAAGCTCAGTTAATTTGTGGGCAATTTCATCCTTATTTATCGTGCCATATAAAACAGAAGAAATAAATTCATGCCTTAATACAGACAATGACTGATTAAATCTATCCTCCAGTGCTTTCTTTTGGTGTTGTATTCCATCAATATTTTCAATAATAAAATCTAGTTCACTAAAATGGTTAGCTTTAGGAGTGTTTGTAAAAGCTAAAGGCATGCTTTTATTTAATGCATTTAGTATATCCTGAATAGGGTTGTAACTTTTTTTCGTCGCAAAATACAGGATCATTCCTCCAAGTAAAAAAAGACAAAAAGCAATAAATAAAAAGATTGGTAAAAAAGTTGGTCCAAATTGAATAAATTTAGTGTCCTCAATTAAGTAGGAATATTGCAAATTTACTACTGAAGAAGGAATATGATATAGCGTTTTATTGTCATGTGTATTTTTTATCGTAATATTTTCAAAACTTTCACTTTGTGTTACTTTTTTAATCCCCGAAGTTTCCGCTATTGATGGTGTATAAGTTTCTAAATAAAACGTACCATCAATGTTTGCGAGTTCCTGTGGAAATAATTTCTCATTCGGGATGCTTATAAAAATATATAAGTATTTATCAACCTTGTGATAATAGGTTTTGCTGATAAACATAGTGTAGTTTTGATTATGCGAAAAGTCGTCTTCGAGTAAATAAAAACTATTATGTTTATCTTCCTCAAAAAAACGTGAAACTGGAATGACGTCTTCACTAATACCGATATGATTAAAATAATCCGGTAAAGCAAAATAGCCCTCTTCGGAAACTACGTAGTTATCTGTCACCTTTGTAATGCCTACATTAATGTTTAAATCATCTGTTAAATACAAACTATTTACGAGATCATCATAAATATCTGGGAAATAGAATAATGAGTTATTTATATTACTAATATAATCTTGAACGCTTGACTGTTTTGAAATAGCAGAAGCATAACGGGCTACACTGCTAATTTTTGCATCAGTCGCACGGCTGGCTGCATCTAAAAAAACTTGATTTTTATAATCATTTTGCTGGGAGAAATGATTAAAATTAAAAAGCGTAACAATAACAATAATCATTAAAGTGTACAACAAAATAATGGAGAAAAAAATATAGAAAGTTCGTCTAAGAATTCTTTTTTCATCCTTGATACATCTTCTCCCTAAAATAAATGATGGCGCTTACAAAACAATATAGCATAATGCATATACAAAATGAAGAATTATATACAGAAAAGTACGTGTATATCAAATAATCAATATGATGACAAAAAAGTGATATTTCACACTTGAAATGTAAGCGCTACAATTCAAGGCGTGAAAGTAAACAGCTCTTGTTAACACGGTTGCCAGATATGTGGAAAGGCGGTGAGCTTCATAGTTTTTCTAGAGAAATAACTTTAATCTTCACCTATTTTCTTATTCAAAATAATTTAGGAAGGAATGGTACAGATGCTAAAAAGGAATCTATTAGTCATTCTTTTATTATCTGCAATATTGGTGCTAAGCGCATGTTCAGATGCAGATAATACGAATGGTGATACAGGGTCAAAAAGCGGCAAAACGGAAATTAAAATAACTTGGAGGGGCACCGGTGATCAGGACAATCTAAAAAGATATCTGGAGGGATTTGCAGCTGACTTTGAAGCAGAGAATGATGATATTGATATTGTTCTTTCACCAATTGTTGCTAGTGAGGGCGATTATTTTTCCAAGGTTGCTTTAACGATGCAGTCTGCTGAAACAGCCCCAGACATTGTATCTGAAGACACATTTATACTAAGTGCAGATGCGAATGCTGGTTATTTGAAACCGTTGGATGAGTACGTAGACTCATGGGATGAATGGGATCAATTTATAGAAAATATAAAATCAGGAACCACAGGAAATGACGGCACTATTTACGGTATACCGACGACAACGGATTCTCGTGGTATTTGGTATAACAAAGAAGTTTTTGAAACGGCCGGACTGCCAAAAGATTGGCAGCCTAAGAGCTGGGAAGATATATATGCCGCAGCTGAAGCTATAAAGGAATCGAATGATGATGTCGTGCCTTTTGCAATGAATGTTGCAAAAGCAAATGGAGAAGCCGTTTCGATGCAAACATTTGAAATGCTGCTCTACGGCACAGGGGAAACTTTATATGATGGCGAGAGTGAAAAATGGAATGTCAATGGACAGGGAATTACCGACGCATTAGTTTTTGTTGATGAAATTATGAATAAGCGTGACTTAGGACCATCTCTTTCGATTGCTCTAAATGCAAATTATAGTTCTGTCATGACTCAAGATTTATTGCCAAATGGTGGTGTAGGAATGGTGCTGGACGGAAACTGGAACATTGCAAATTATATGGAGGGTGGAGCGTCTCCACTGGAAAATATTGAAGCAACAATCGGCTTCGTTCCTTTCCCTACAAAGGATGGAGAAGATCCAGGTACTGTTACGATGGCCGGTGGTTGGGGGTGGTCTATCCCTGAGAAGTCAACAAACCATGATGTCGCATGGAAAGTGATAAAGGCATTGAGCACGGAAGAATTACAAACAAAGCGAGCGCTAATTGGGGGTACATTAACGGTTAGATCAGATTCAGCAAAAAGCAGTGATTATTTAGAACGTCCATTAATTGAACCTGCTACAAAAGCATTGGAAAATGCATATTTTAGACCTAAGAATGATTTATATCCAAACGTTTCAATTGAAATTCAAAATGCGGTAGAAGCTGTTGCCAGCAAAACGATGTCACCTGAAAAAGCAGCTGCTAATTATAAAGCAAAAGTAACAGAAATTGTAGGAGAAGAAAACGTTTATTAGATGTTGATGAGGAATAAGAACATTTATTCCTCTTTTTCAATATCAATTACAAACTGGAGGAAATGAAATGGAAGTTACACCTAATTTTTCAGGTAAGAAGAAAATATCGGATAATATCAAATCATCATTTTTTTATCCCCAGCACTGATATTGCTATTAATATTCTTTCTTACTCCAATGCTATTAACGATAGTATTTTCATTTACCAACCTAGCGCTCACTGGGACTCAGGCACAGAACCTTAAATTCGTTGGTTTTGATAATTTCATGCAAATGTTTAATGATGCAGAATTGTATAACAGTATTGCAAAAACACTCATTTTTGTTTTATTTTCTGCTATTATTGGCCAATGTCTTTTAGGTTTTTTAATCGCATTCCTCATGAAAGGGAAAAACGCTGCCTTTCGCAGAACAATAGGTATTACTGTAATTGCAGCATGGGTTACTCCTGAAATTGTCGTTGGATTTAGTTGGGTGGCCTTTTTAGGGGATAATGGAACGCTGAACAGCATTATTACAACTCTATCAGGCATTGATCCAATTGCTTTTCTCTTTGAGTATCCTATGGTCAGTGTTGTAGTGGCAAATATATGGCGCGGGACAGCGTTTTCTATGATGGCATTTCAGGCTGCTTTAGATGATATACCATTAGAAGTCGAAGAGGCAGCTGTAATGGACGGTGCAAGCAGATGGAGAATTGTTAGAAACATAACAATCCCTATTGTTAAAGGGACAATCACTACCAATTTGATGCTAGTGACATTACAAACTTTAGGCGTATTTACTTTAATCTATGCAATGACTGGCGGTGGTCCTGGAAACGGAACGATGACTTTACCGGTATACATGTACAAGCAAGCTTTTGTAAGTTACCAACTAGGCTATGGAACAGCGATTTCATTAGTCATCTTAATTATAGGAGCTCTATTTAGTTTACTTTATATGCGATTTCTTAAGGTGAAAATATAAGGGGAGAATATCATGAGAATTGGGAAAACAGAAAAAATAATACATCATTTCATACTTGTATGTTTGGGGATTATTTTTGTTTTGCCCCTGTTATGGATGCTGGTAGCGTCGATTGATAGTTCAGCAATTCAAGCGCTAAAGGCACCTGAAAGAATTACCTTCGACAATTATTTGAGTATCTTTAGTGATTCATCTATTATTAGATCTTTTTTTATAGGGATATTCTTGTCGGGAGGACAATCTATAATAGTAGTGCTTGTTAGTATTCTAGCCGCTTATCCATTGTCAAGGTACAAACCATCCTACAAAAAGTCATTTTTGTATACAATACTATTTCTTACGTCGTTGCCGATGACTGCGGTTATTGTACCCGTGTTTCAAATGTTTCTGATATTCAATTTCGTGGACAAGTTATGGGCAGTTATGCTTTTTACAGCAGGTACTTCTCTGCCTTACGCTATATGGATGATGAAAAACTTTATGGATTCCGTTCCACTTGAACTCGAAGAATCTGCTTGGGTTGATGGGGCTTCCATATGGGGTGGGATTAGAAGGATTGTAGCACCTTTAATGCTTCCAGGGACATTCACGGTTTTAATTTTTACGTACACGGGAAGCTGGGGAAACTTTTTTGTACCATATATTCTAATTCAATCACCTGAGAAAATGCCTGCATCTGTAACCATTTTTCAATTCTTTGGAAATTATGGATTAGTCAATTACGGTGAGCTTGCAGCATTTTCAGTATTATATTCAGCGCCGGTTGTAATTTTATATTATCTATCACAACGATACATGTCAAAAGGATTTAGTCTTGGCGGAGCTACAAAGGGTTAAATATTGATTTAAAAGTTCACCAAATTTATTTTCTAAATACCTTGTTCATTTATAATTCTCAATACCTTGCTCACTGAAAAAGAAGATGACACCCATAAAGTCGCCGAGACCTTCGGTGCCATCCTCTTTTGTTTTATTGGATTTTAAGCGATACAATGAGGATTACTCTGCTTTTTGCGGCGCAAGCTCAATCGCCTGCATCATCGCCTCAAGCATACTTGCTTCATCAGCGATCCCTTTTCCTGCAATATCGAAGGCTGTTCCGTGATCGACACTTGTTCGGATGATTGGCAGGCCGACTGTTATGTTCACGCCCGCTTCCAGCCCTAGCACTTTGATAGGTCCATGACCTTGATCGTGATACATTGCGACGACGATATCAAAATCGCCACGGACGGCCCGGAAGAACAACGTATCGGCCGGAAGAGGACCGACGACATCTATCCCTTCCTGCTGTGCACGCTCCACACCCGGAATGACTTTTTCCTCTTCTTCCCCATAGCCGAACAGCCCGTTTTCCCCAGCATGCGGATTAATGCCACAAACGGCGATCTTCGGCTGCTTTATACCGGAGAGGCTCAAGGTTTCGTGCGCCATTCTCACGACATCATACACTCGAGTTGGTTCGATCCGATCAATCGCATCGCGCAGACCGATGTGTGTCGTCACATGGATGACCTTGAGTTTAGGAGAAGACAGCATCATGGCGAAATTACTCGTACCCGTCAGTTCAGCGAGAATCTCTGTATGACCTGGATACTTGTGCCCGCCTTTATGCAACGCTTCTTTGTTCAGGGGCGCGGTACAAATTGCATCAATTTTTCGATCGTTCGCCAGTTCAATTGCTGTTCGCAAATATTCAAAAGCGGCATGTCCTGCCTCTGCCGACACTTCACCGAACGGCAGGGATTCAGGTACAAGATTCAAATCAACGCACAACACTTCATTGGATGTCGGCGGGCTAAAGGACTCGTCTGGACCGATCGCTTTAAAGGATACATCTGCTCCTAGGATGTCAGCGGCCTGCTTCAACCGTTTTATGTCGCCGATGACGAGCGGAACCGCCTGCTCCGACACTTCGTCACGACAAAGTGCTTTGACGATAATTTCCGGACCTACGCCGGCCGCATCACCCATAGTAATCCCGATGATTGGTTTGTTACTCATGCTGGCTCTCTCCTTTCAATGTCTGCATCGCTCTGTAGATCGATGATTCTGTGCCAAACGCACCAGCTTTGGTGACAACTTTGATTTTCCGATCGATACCGATTAAATCTCCTAGAGGAATACCTGCTTCCAGCTGGTGGTTCAAGCTAAAGCCTGTCGCTCCTAAGCTTTTGGCCACATCTTTGGCCGTATCTCCACCCGTCAAAACGAGCGCATTTAACTCAGGACAAGTCGCCACAATCTGATTCGTCAAGGCACCGAGAGCAGTACTGATCCGCTTGCCAATGTCCAGTGGCGTCATCCCGAGCTTTTCAGCACGGCGGCTCACTTTTTCACGCATCTCACTGGTAGAAGGGACATAAAGCACAACATCTTTCCCGGCGCGGATGGCCGCGACACTCGCCTCATAATAAGTCTCCGCTTGCTTATCCCAATCTCCCAAAAACATGAGTTCCGTATCGATGTCAATCGTCGCGACACCCTCTTGTTGTGCGGCATACCGAACTTGTTGCTGTGTGGTTTGCGAAAGACTCCCACACACAGTCATCACAGCACTTGAAGCTAGATGCACAGCCCTGTCGCTCCGCTGTTTTTCGACGTTCAGAACACCTGGCAGCACTTCAGCCAACCCCGCCGAGCCGGACCAAATAACATCCGAGCTAAACTGATGGATCATATCCGCCATATGACGCAAGTCTTCAATCGTCGCTGCATCACTAATCAAATACTTGATTTCTTTCTGTTTAAATTCATTTAATGCCAGCATCCAATCATCAGGCGTCCCTTCCAATAGTCCTGAAATTAAAGCCGTATTTTTCCCTGTCTCTGATTCAATCAACGTTGGAAGGTGAGCTTGTTTGACAGGATGCTTCGGGTCATTTGCAAGTTCTGTTTCTGATACAGGCACGCCGTTCAGCAAATGAACACCGTTCTTTGTCGTCCTACCATACGGGGGGTAAGCCGGTGCCACGACGATAAATGTCGGTTCGAACACGTCATCCAACGCCATCAGCTCTGTTCCGATATACCCTCGCAATGTAGAATCCATTTTCTTATATATATGTTGATAGCCATTTTCCTTTAAAAACAATGCAGCTGTTTTTGTTGCATGGTACGCATTTTCTTTATCTCGTGCACGTGAATCTGTATCTAACACAATCGCCTCATCTAACTGTTTACCAGGTTCGGGGATTTCGAAGTAGACCGAAGTTTCCAGCCCTTTCTCTTTAAGCTGGATGCCACTGTCATTCGCCCCGGTCAAATCGTCTGCAATCATTCCAAACCGAAAACTCATCAGTCAAACCCCACTTCTTATGAAAACTTTCTATGCACTTGCTTGATTCCCGTCGTCTTCAGCGTAATCCTCCGGCACCCGGACACCTTTTTTCTCCAGACGCTTGACAAGGAACCCGACAAAAATCGGCAATAGCACAGCGGTCGTCACCGTCGATGCAGCTACTTGGACTGTAGCCAGGTCAACAGTACTTGCAAAACCGGCATTCGCTGCCGCAATCGCTGCAGGTGTTGCTACGGCATTCCCCGCAGTAGAGCCTTCGGCTGCCCCTGCAATAGGATTCCACTTAAAGGCTTTAAATACCAAGTAACCAGCTGTACCTGTAATCAATGTTGTCGCTACACCAAGGACGATTCCTGATAATCCACCTTCGATAATACTTCCAAAGTCGATGCCCATCCCGAGGGCAAACGCGAAGAACGGAATCAACATGGAGCTTCCCTGATCTAAAAACTTCCTCATATCGCCATCCAAGTTTCCGAGCACCATTCCGACAGCAATCGGAAGCAAGACAGCGATAAAAGACGTAATGGAGAATAATCCATCCACAAAACCCATTGCTCCGAAAATAGAGAGTGCGACCATCGTAAAAAATGGTCCATCGTTCAAGGCAAGCAGTGAATACGCCGCACGGTCAGTTTTGCTTCCGTACTGCCCAACAATCGCAATGTAAAGCCCACCGTTACTGTTCGTCATCGCTGCGATGATCGCAATCGGTGCAAGACCCATCCATAGCCCATTTTCTCCTGCGAGCATGTACGCCAAAAGCCCGAATATCGCCCCTACGATCCATTTTACCGTAAGTAACGTCGCGCCTTTCCCTAAACTGACTCCTGCTGTTTTGAAATTGATCTGCGCCCCTGTACACAATAGGAACAAAGCAATCAATGTACTGGCTCCATCCACGAACAGTGCCTCTGTGAAGTTACCGATTCGCAACAAATCTGGAGCAAACGTATTCAAAACCGCCGCTAATAAAAGCGGCACGACCATCATCCCACCAGGAATCCTTTCCAAACCTGCTTTGATTTTCATCTTCCTTCCTCCTCATCCTAACACAATTGTTGCAAAAGCAAACAATCAATTGTGCAATATAAGCGTTTACATGATATATCATAATGTGAATGATTTTAAAATGCAACACAAAAATACAAAGTTTTGTTTAAATCAAGTAGAGCATAGTGATTGATTACCGTATTTCCGCACCATCAAGCGCTTAATTCTCTAGCTTGTGAACAAGTTAGGAACCCTCATAAAATTTCCGTTTAATTTTGCAACAAAAAAACGCAAACTCAAGAGTTGAGCTTGCGCCATAGGGTCGTCCGGTTCATTCCCAATCGTTTCGCTGCCTTCGATTGGTTATGATTTTCTTGTTCCATGACCTTCTCGATGATCGCTCTCTCCATATCCTTTAAGGTACCCTCAAGAGGGAGCGCATTATGCATGGTCATCGTCGTTTCTTTCGTCACGTCACTCATCATCGTTTCCACGTCCGACTTTTCTATATAAGATTGGTTGTTGGCAATCATCAATTTGTCAATCGCCTGCTTCAACTGCGAAATATTTCCTGGCCAATCATAGTCGAGCAACGGTTCCAAAGCTTCGGGCCTTAATCCGATGGCCTCATAGCCATAATTCATATGATTCCGAGCGATGAACGCTTGCGCGAGATCCTGAATATCCTCGATCCGTTCGCGTAGTGGCGGAATCTGGATCGTAACCGCCGGCAAACTGTAGAAGAGCGCCTGATCAAAACGACCTTCCTTCATTCTGGTCCGGACACTACCATCCGAAAGCAAAATGACGGTATACTTCGCAGTCAGCTCCTCTACCAGCGACTTCAGAGCACTCTGTTCGTCGTCCTTTATCAAGTGGACGTGCTGAAAGACAATCGTCGCTTTCTCCGGCAATAGCTGATTTTTGCTTGAAATATAGCCGCTCACATCTTTCATACTGACAACGGAACAGTCAAAAGAGATCAGTGGAGCCTGTTGGCCAAACGTTTCAAAATGGAGATTACAAGCAAACATCATCCGGCCTGTGCCCACCTCACCTTCGATCCAAATCGCCTCTTCCAGATTCGCGTACTGCTTGAGCTGTTTTCTCATGTCCTCCGCGATTCGGCTGCGTCCAGAAATCGGGATATGAGAGACGTGGTTCCGCACCTTTACTCCTTGCGCAGCTCCGAGAGATTGTGGTTGCAGCAGAACCGTCACAAAAGATTTATCTTCACTCGTTGGATAGCCATAAGCATGATAACTCCTTTTCTGCAAAGTAACGGACCGCCAAATCCCCTGTCGTTGTGTGAGAATTTGCTTCAAAAGTGCTTGCAAATCAGGCGCTTCGACGATGGAGGAGGTGAACTGATCGCGAAAAAGCTGATTCTTTTGAATCACTTCACCCGCTTCGTTCACCGTCACCACCGCTTGTGGAAACCTTTCGATCATATCGGCGTAGACCGCCGTCTGAGCCTGCATCTTTTGGTTTGAATGATACAAACGCTTTGCCTCTTCAAACGATTGCAACACCGCTTCTTTTCCCGACGTAATCAAGATGCCTTGCAACCCCATCTGCTCGGCTTGACGAACCGTCACAACATCACCAATGACCACAGAAAATCCTTCTTTTTTCAAATCAGGAAGCAGCTTCGTGACTTCTTCCCTGCTACTGATGGTGACCGACCGTACATTCATATCAAGAATACTGCAGATCGTCGCCGCTCCGCGAGAAATGTTCGGAAACCCAACCAACGCCGCTTGTCCATTTAGCCCTTTGAGAAGCGCAAAAACCCGAAGCATATCATAGCCGGTGATATGGATATCCACAACCGGAATATTGATTTCAGCCTCAACCTGACTAGCCGTCCCTCCACGGCTGATGATGAGATCATAACCTTCCGCCTCGGCCGCTTTCGCAATTTGGATCCCTTCCTCCAAGTTGCCGACCTTAACTTCAATTTGTAAATCTTCATCCTCATGACGAAGGTTTTTTACGACTTCTGCAAGCCCCTGATACGGAGCAATGACTAAAACTTTAATCAACGTACCACCCTCATTTGTTGCATATTTAAACAGTTGATTATATCTTTTCATATTACAAGGCGGGAGGCAAGCTTTTCTTACGCTTTAACGGTGAGCTTTTATGAAAATGATTACAAGGGCACACGCTGGCTTGTTCTCGTTGAAAGGCTTCTTTCTCGTCACACAGACCCAAATCATTCTCTGCATCTGTACGTATTGCGCTTGAAATCTCGATCAAATCAGCTTGACTTGTAAAAGCAGCGTTGTTCAGGTCACGATCGGGACAACCGCGCGCCCGTTAAGCGATTACGATCCTTTCATAATTTAAAGCGATAAATGATGAATCTGTAAACCGATACATAGCATACATTACACCAATGTTTCAAACAAAGGACGTTCTCAAATTCATGTCGTTTCTTCCCCGATTCAGTGCCTTCCTCCTTGATCTAGAGTCTCTGACTCCTTCGTTCGATCTGAGCGTTTCGGAGCTTTTTTATCCAACACGCTTCCCCTAGTAATACATTAATACATACCCTTCCCCTCTATGTTCCCGACTCATTTTCGTCCTTCCTTTTGGCCGTTTAGACTGTAACTTGTTTGGCAGCCTCATCTAAGAAAAAACGACGCATAAGGTTTATGTTCCCAGAGAGTAGAAACCCGCCTCACCCTTCCTTAAAATTCCAAATCACTATGGAAACGATTTTTTCAGAAACAGCCTCAACAACCTTACCATTCAGAAATAGAACCTTTAAAGACATAACAAAATAACACAAATGAACTTTCAATGTTCGTTCGTGTTGACTATTCGTGATTATTCAGTATATTATTAACACAATAAAACATATAGTTAAGGATGAAGCACATGCTCCAGGCAGAACGACGCCATCACATCATGAAACAACTTCAAGCATCAGGAACCATTTATATCGAAAAACTGGCCTCAGAGTACAACGTATCCACAATGACCATCCGTCGTGACCTTGCTTCCTTGGAAGAGGAAGGTAAGCTGGTACGGTCCCACGGGGGAGCTGTTCTTCCAGAAACACTAGCCCCGGAAGTTCCCTACTACACGAAGCTTTCCAGTTACACAACCGAGAAGGAACAAATTGCCAAGAAAGCGGTAGCGTTGATTCCTGAACACGCTCGCATCTTATTGGATTCAGGCACCACAAACCTTGAAATCGCTAAACTTCTAAAACCACGAGATGACCTGCTGATCGTCACCAATGATGCAAAAATCTCTATAGAGCTTCTCCATTCAGACTGTCAAGTCATTTCCACCGGTGGCGAGCTCCAAAAAGATGTGGGCGCGTTTATTGGATCCCACGTTCAGGAATTATTACGACAAATCAAAGTGGACATCGTTTTTATAGGAGCCAATGCGATACATTTATCCGAAGGCATCTCTACACCCACTTTAGAAAAATCTCATATAAAGAGACTCATGCTCAAAAGCGCTCGTTCGAAATGGATTGTTGCTGACCACAGCAAGTTTAATAAGCGCTCCTTTGCTCATGTGTGTGATTTTGATGAAGTGAATGGAATAATTACCGACAGTCAAATCGATGAGCACACAAAGGAACAACTCGAAAAAATAACGAATGTGTATTGATACAAAGGAGGGATGTAAATGGATATCGTTGTGCTCTGTGATGATTTAACAGGTGCAAATGCAACAGGCGTGAAATTGACCAAAAAAGGATTTAAAACCGCAACGGTCATACACGGCCTTCCGTTGCCTGAATCTGGATACGATGCGCTCTGTTTAGATACAGACAGTCGCTATGTCACAGCGAGCCAAGCACGAAATCGTGTGATGGCCGCACTAAAAGAAAGCTCAAAGATCGGTCAGGCAAATATGTACAGTAAACGAATAGATAGTACCTTAAGAGGAAATATCGGCATTGAAATTGAAGCAATGCTTGAATTTTTAGAAGAAGATGCCATCGCCATTGTCGTTTCTTCTTTTCCTGACTCTGGACGAACAACGATAGGCGGATTTCTTCTCGTCGACAATGTACCTCTTCAGCAAACTGATGTCGCCACTGATCCGATACGTCCGTTAACAACTTCCAAAGTAGAAGAAATGATCCATCTTCAAACAGATCTTCCCATTACTACACTAGGTCTTGATGTCGTTCTAGAGGGTCAGGAAAAACTAGAACAAGAAATCAATCGTGTAAAACAACATTTTAAAATCATTTGTATCGATGCAGTTACAGATGAACACATCGATTTGATTGCTGATGTTGTGAATAATATTCAGACGCCTGTTCTCTCCGTCGACCCTGGACCTTTTACAGCGGCTTATGCGAATAGAAAAGTGGATCATGCACAAAAAAGCCAAAAGTATTTAATCACAATCGGAAGTGTTACTTCCCAAACTGGGCTGCAGATTGATTACTTCACGCAAAAAACGAAGGTCAAACCAATCTATGTCAACCCTGCGAACCTTGCAACATTTACAGAAAAGTGGAGTCACGAGGTTAACCGAGTCGTGCAGGAAGCGGAGGATACATTACAGCACACAGATATTCTCCTCATTACAACCTACCATCCCGGTCATAATATTCTAGACCTGTCGTCGATGGCTGTAAAAGAAGACACAACAGAAGGCGGTCTTGCCAAACGAATCACAGACGGTTTAGGTGCCATCAGCCGCCGAGTGTTAGAAAAGAATCGAGATGTCTTTAAAGGCTGCTACCTTAGCGGCGGAGATGTAACCGCTTCCGTAGGGTCCATTACCCGCGCCCATGGCATCGAGTTACATGATGAGATTATGCCATTAGCAGCGTTTGGAAGCTTCATTGACGGCTACTTAGATGGAATGCCTGTCGTCACGAAAGGGGGCATGATTGGTGATAAGAAAGCCTTGTACACCTGTATGAATTACTTAATCTCTTCTACAAAAAACACTTAAAAAAGGATGATGTATATGAGCAATAAAAATAACCCTACGATCGCAATTCCTATCGGAGACCCTGCAGGAATCGGACCTGAAATCGTTATTAAATCACTGGCACAAAAAGAAATTTATGATGTCTGTAATCCACTCGTCATTGGCGATAAAGATGTATTGGAAACGATCATGGAAGCCATTGATACACACTTGAACATCCATATCATCAAAAAAACGAACGAGGCAAACTATGAGCCAGGCACCATTGATTTAATCGACTTAAATAATGTCGAAATCGACAGCTATGAAATGGGAGTGGTATCTGGAATGTGCGGACAAGCTTCCTATGAATATATCAAAAAAGCGCATGACTTGATAGAAAACGAGGAAGCCGATGCAATTTGCACACCTCCGATCAATAAAGAGTCCCTTCAAGCGAGCGACGTCCCTTACATTGATCATACAGCTATGTTATCAGCGTTCACAGATTCTCATGATCCCATGACCATGTTTGAAGTCAACGACTTGCGAATCTTCTTTTTGACGAGACATGTTTCATTAAAAGATTCAATTCCAATGATGACCAAAGAGCGTGTGGAAGATTACCTTATCCGTTGTAAAGAAGCATTGGAGCTTCTAGGAATTGATGAACCAAAGCTTGCTCTTGCAGGATTAAATCCACACTCAGGTGAAGGCGGGTTGTTTGGGAGAGAAGAAATTGATGAATTAACGCCTGGACTTGAGGCAGCGAGACAGCGAGGAGTAGAAGTAAATGGACCTGTTCCTGCCGATTCAGTTTTCCACCAAGCGGCTCACGGCAAGTATGATGCTGTTTTATCCCTCTATCATGACCAAGGACACATTGCAGCCAAAATGTATGATTTTGAGCGTACAGTCTCTGTCACCAATGGATTGCCTTATCTCCGCACATCGGTGGACCACGGAACAGCTTTTGATATTGCTGGAAAAGGAATCGCCAGCTCTGTAAGTATGGTAGAAGCGATTAAAGCTGCAGCTAAATACACCCCATTCTTTAGGAAACAAATAAAATAAATTTTTAAACCAGAATGTAAGTGCAAAAAAAGAGCCCCCTTGGTGTAGAAAGAGTTTAAACCTACCACAGATCCAGAACTCGTACCCCAAGGGAGGACTCGTCTTGCATTATAACCAAAACGAAAATCATTAGCAATTTGAAACAATCTTTTGCATGTTCATAAACATACAACTTCATTCATATTCAGATGAAACTTATCGTTCTTTAAAGGAGATGAATAAGCATGGAAGCACCAGGTGGACAAATTATCTTAGGTTTGGTCGTCGGAATTGCCTTACTCGTTTTCTTAGTCATGAAAACAAAAATACACGCCTTTATCGCTTTAATTGCATCCTCTTCTGTCATCGGTCTTATAGCCGGTATGACGCCTCCAGATGTCGCAAATGCAATTACAAACGGCTTCGGAGGAACACTCGGGTCGATCGGTATTGTCATTGGATTTGGGGTCATGCTTGGCAGGGTCATGGAAGTTGCGGGCGCCTCGGAACGCCTCGCCTATTCTTTTGTACGTATGTTAGGAAAACGAAGAGAGGACTGGGCGATGGCTTTAACCGGTTATGTTGTTTCTATTCCTATTTTTGTAGACTCCGCCTTTGTTATTTTAACACCGTTAGTGAAAGCGATTTCAAAAAAGACAAAAAGATCCGTTATCACACTCGGAGTAGCGTTAGCTATCGGTCTTGTAGTTACCCACTCTTTAGTTCCTCCTACACCTGGACCGCTTGGAGTAGCAGGGATTTTTGGTGTCAGTGTCGGTGTTATGATTCTTTGGGGCTTGATTTTCTCCGTGCCGCTGATTATCGTTGGGGTCTTATACGCCAAATGGATCGGTAAAAAAATACACCAGCTTCCAGATGAAGATGGCTTAGGCTGGGTACGTCCGGAAAAACCAGCAGATACTTACGAGGAATTTATCGAGCAGCAAGAAAGCAAACAGCTGCCTTCCCTAGCCTTGTCCATGGCTCCTATCTTAATTCCGATTCTATTGATTTTTGCTAACACCGTAGTTACCGCTCAGGAATTAACTGAAGGAATTTTCGGATATATTCAGTTCTTTGGTAATCCAGTTATCGCCGTTGGACTCGGCCTTGTCTTTGCTATTTATACATTAACAACGAGACTAAACCGCAACGAATCTCTTGACCGTATGGAAGAAGGCATCAAAGCTGCAGGAATTATCCTGCTCGTCACTGGTGCCGGTGGAGCCCTTGGGAACGTCCTTCGTGAAAGTGGATCTGGAGATTATGTAGCTCAATTAATCGTAAATATGTCCGTTCCATTGGTCCTTCTGCCCTTCTTCGTCTCTAGTTTTGTTCGACTAGTTCAAGGTAGTGGCACAGTCGCGATGATTACTGCAGCATCCATTACAGCACCCATTCTTTCTGGCGTGGATGGGGTTTATATGCCCCTCGCAGCGATAGGAGCCACGACAGGATCTCTGCTGTTCTCCTATTTTAATGATAGTTTTTATTGGGTCGTTAACCGTATGTTAGGCATCCGCAACGCTAAGGAACAGATTATGGTATGGTCAATACCAACTACTTTAGCCTGGTTGACAGCGTTCATTTTGTTAGTCGTTTTCTCCATTTTCTTGTAAAAAACGATAGAATCATTAGGGGCTGTATCAAAAGATCATGAAAAAATGTGGTCTCTTACAACCCCTTTTTTTGTTTTATCTGGGTAGAATATACAATGAAGTTCTTGTAAGGTTGTAAGTATCGTTTATTGCAATTAAAAATGACGGCATCCGTGACATACCTACACCTTGTTCACAATATACAGCACTAAATTCGCTCCGTGTTAACCCACTAGACGAGAATCAGACCATTTCAGCTTTACATCTAGATTGTGCGAAAAAATGAATTTTTAATTAATTCATTTCCCATTGAATGTCTCTTTCAATATCCTCTCACTTGAATGATTAATCATCTCTGCCTTCGCTTTTTCACTCATTTGTTACTTTGAGTTTCCTCAGCTTACACTCCGAGACCGTCATGTTTTTAAACTGTTTTGATTTGTTCTCGACGTTGAAACAGCGACAACCTTGGACAGGATGATATATGATAAATGACCATTGTTTCATTCGACGAACGTTCTCTGTTCATTAAACCAGACTAATGTGTTTGATTCATGGATTCGCAGGAATTTACATACTTTGTATCTCCTGTACTCTGAGATCAAACCCGAGGATTTTTTATAGCACTCCCGTATAACATATATGGGTTCGTACGCACGATTCGTGATTGGATCAGTCAACTAAAAAGGTAATGAGGGAAAATTCCCCTGAGGATCATCTAAAGTAGTATGATCAATGACATAAGACTCTCCACCCTCATGCTTCTTTAAAGTAAACACTCTTTTAAAATGATGAATGTCTTCAATTTGCTCATATTTCCCTTCAATAGTGACGATCACATGATCACCTTTATCGCTTACATTTACATTTGTAAACGTTCCATTTTTGTTTACATAATCCAATGTTCCCCCCCACGATTCAGTTGCCCTGTATTCATAGAGACCATCAACTTTACCTTCATCTTCTTCAGATATGTATTCGGGGTTTTCGGGATAGTAAAATGAAATGAGTTGTTCGATATGTTTTGTACTATGGTACACCTTCAATTTTTGTTTGATTTGTTCTCTAGCTGCATCATCTATATAAGATTTCTGAGTTTCTTGAAACAGTTCATTTAATGCTAATGAATCGTTCGTCCAATCTTCTATTTGAATAAAGGCCTCTATGATCGTTTTATTATCATCGTTTAAGAGTTGCTCGTTTAATTCAACAGGATTCTTAATATTTTGCAATGCATCTTGTGCAGCATTTTTTGATATTGGTGTTATAGACTCGTTTTTGCGATCACCGTCTTTTCCTGGATCATTAACAGTTTCAATTTCACCTTCAGAAGATGGTTTACTACAAGCAGCTCCCACTACAAATAAACAAATCAATAAACAATGCAATATGCTTTTTTTCCTCATCAATTTATTTCCCCTTCTCTAAAGAGTGTTGAAGGTTTACAAGTCATTTTATCAGAATTTTCCTCTGTTTTACCGTGTTCTCTTAACGTTTTAAGCATTCGTTGATAAAATACTCAAAGTCTCCTTGTGACTGTGAGATCGAAAACGATTTCTGGAGTTGCGCGATCATCTGTAAAGCAAGCGTCCTGTGTACTTTTCGAAATATCGATCCCGACCACTAGTTTAGTGTGTTTTTAAAGAATTTTGTGGCTTTTTTATCATTCATTGTGGAGACCTCCTTGGTATTTGACCAGATTTGACAACCCATTTCATACCAAGAAGGCTCTTTTTTGTTCAAGTCGGCGAAATTTCTCCTAACAGCAATGCTCCTTTTACATATTTAGTCATTTACATTAATAATCTGTTCTTTTGCTTTAAGGATATCGCTAGTTTCCTTTAGAGAGTAGACAGATAATTTCATCTGCACATTGAATGCTTCAAACTTGCAACGATATTTCTCCAATTGGTCCTGACCACACGAATTGGAGCCCAAACCATTTTGTTTATGATCCAAATGAAGGACTATATAATCCCTTTCCTGCAAATCAATTGTATGGTTTGCTTTTTCGACGTCTTTAACCTCATAAAAGCTTGCACTAAAATTGAATGTGTTTTTGCCTACTGAGCTTGCCATCAGGCCAATTCCATACTTATTCACTAATCTAGCCCAATATGTATCAGTGCGGTTACCATTTTCTTGTGGATATACATAATTAGTAAAAAGGTCCGCTACACTTTTTTCATATACACCAAATAAATTAGCCTGCTTTGAATCTGAATAAGATTCTCCAGGACCACGGCCATACCACTTTACATTTTCGCACTCCTTGTTCAAGCGCATTTCCACACCAATCCGGGGAATCATTAACGGTGCATTTTCTGTCATTCCGCTCGGGGTTCCTGATACATTAAATTGAATATCTCCATTTGCAAAAATGATATACTCATATCTGCATACATAGTACCACGAAGCATTAGTCGTGCCGTTTACTGTACTAACAATAATTTTAACTTTATTTTTCATTTTATTTACATCGACTGTATCGACCATTTCATGCCACAGGTGCATGAAATATTTTTCCTTATAATCTTTCATCAAATACATATCGTTATCTATTGGAGCTCTCCAAAACTGCAATTTTGGCCCCTCTTTTACGACCTCCACACCATTTTTCTTCCATGAAGTCATGCGCCCATTAATCGTATCAAAAACCACTTCAACTTCCTCTCCACATATAGTGATGGAATAGGGCGTTTCCTTAATAACGAGCTCCCCGTCCGGAGAGAGGGCTAATTCCTCCGTTTCAAAATTAAATTTGAATTGGGCAGTCGCTAGCTCGTGCCCGTTAATGGCCCACGCAAAACTCTGATTAGTCACATAAGATAAGGTGAGGTAATAATCCGTACTAGCTTCTTTGAGAAATTCCAAATCATAATCCAGTGTCACTTCACGAGATCCTCTGGCAGGAATGTCTTTTATAGAGCCTACTCCCGTTTGAATGACTTCCCCATCTTTTTCTATAAAATATTTCATTGTAAGATGATCCAATGAAATAAAATCATATTTATTTTCTATCAAGAGCCTTCCCTCATCCAGGTTTATGGCATAAGTGTGAACAGGCTCAATAATTTTTTATATTCTAACAATGCGGGTGAGGGAGTACGGTCAGGCATGATGAGACCATCTATGCAAAAATTTCCATTCGTTGGTTCGTCTCCAAAATCCCCCCCATAGCTATAATATACTCTGCCATTTTCATCACTTGTTTGAATTCCATGGTCGAACCACTCCCAAATAAAACCTCCTTGGAGCTGTTCGTGTTCATAGACAAGTTCTTGATATTCTTTTAGGCCTCCAGGTCCATTGCCCATCGCATGACCATACTCACAGTGTATATGGGGTTTTTCAGTCGTTAAAACAATATCCTTCATTGTTTTATGTTCCTTGTCTGGATGTTCGATCCATGTGTACATTGTTGAATATACATCTGTTACCTCTGCTAAAGTATCTCCCTCATAGTGAATGAGTCTGCTGGGATCAATTTCCCTGCAAATTTTGGCCATTTCTCTATAGTTCTGTCCGAAGCTGGATTCATTCCCTAAAGACCACATAATAATTGAAGGGTGGTTTTTATCCCTTTCAACCATTCGAATAAGACGGTCTGTATGCACTTTTTCCCATTCCGGGTCGTCAGCAAGCCAACTGTAATGATTGGTAAGCTCAAATCCATGGCACTCAATATCAGCTTCATCAATAACATACATGCCGTACCGGTCGCACACCTCATAAAAATACGGAGAGTTCGGATAATGGGAAGTGCGAATTGCATTTATATTGTGCTGTTTCATGAGCTTGATGTCTTTTATGATTTCCTCCATTGATACGACTCTTCCTGTACTAGGGTTGTAATCATGACGATTCACACCTTTTAGTTTAATTGCAACCCCATTTACTGTAAAAGTCTTGCCTTTTAATTCTATTTGCCGAAATCCTACTTTCTGGGGTATAACCTCTACGATCTTCTCACCTTGCTTAACGGTAAGTAATAAAGTATATAGATTCGGAGTTTCGGCACTCCATAGTTTAGGTTGACTAATACTGTCCGAAATACAAAAATGACCCTCAACAAGCTCCTCTTCCCCAGACATAACAGCATTGTGGTTTTCATCTAGAAGTTCGTAAACGAGAGTTAATTCATTTTTGGCATTACGTACGGTTCCATTCACTTCCAAATTCCCGATAGTAGAATTGACTTGTAATTCGGTATCAACCTTAAAATCATCAATGCCGTTTATAGGTCGCGAATAGAGCTCAACATCACGAAATATTCCACTTAACCACCACATATCTTGGTCCTCAAGATAAGTACCATCTGTCCATTGGTACACTCTAACTGTAATATCATTTTCTCCAACGTTAAGATAGGAAGAAATATTAAATTCAGAAGTGTTTCTGGCGCCTTTACTGTAGCCAACTTCTTCCCCATTCACCCAAACATGAAATGCGGAATCCACCCCATGAAAACGTATTATGATTTCTTTATCAAACCAAGACTGATCAATTAGGAATTTTCGCTTATAAATACCTGTAGGGTTTTCAGATGGCACGTAAGGCGGGCGTATTGGGAAATTATACCATAAATCTGAATAATGCATATCTCCATACCCTTCCATCTGCCAATTGCTCGGCACCTGAATTTGATCCCATTCTGTAGTATCTGCTTCTTTCTTTTCAAAGCTTTCTGGCGAATATTCTGGAGCCTGCAAAAATAAGAAATCCCACATTCCATTTAGACTTTTGAAGTGGTGTGTATAAGCTTTCTCTCCAATGAGTGCAGTCTTCTTTGTTGGAAACGAATGAAAAGAAGCACGTGGTTTTAATCTATTTATGTCTGTAATACGAATGTCTTCCCAAATTTTATATTTTCTCATAGACTATTTCTCCTTCCCTTTAGGGATGAATTAAGATGGCCCTTATTTATATCTTTATTTCTTTCAACCTTATAGTTTACAGCGATAATTCCAAGTGTGATTAATGTCAATGCTCCTATAATATAAACGTTTACGTTTTCCCCTGGAATAAAAATTGCCGACAACATTGTTCCGGAAACAGGAGTGATAAATTTAAACATGCTTATCTCGCCGGCTTTATTAAATTTAAGGATTGAATACCACAATCCAAATGCTGCCGCCGAAAGGAAAACTGAATAGATAAGAAGACCCCAGCCAAGCGGTGTAAAAACGATTGCTTCCTCCTGCAAATTAGGCAAACCGATTATAAGCATTAATGCTGCACCAATAGTTAACTGCCAGCCAGTTAAGGCAAAAGGATGAATATCAACCGCCAGTTCTTTCGCCATAATTGTCCCAATTGCACTTGTAAGCGCAGCTAATATCATATAACCCTCTCCTGTTACATGAAAGCTTAACTGCAACTCTTGTCCCCAGTTCGCAAATATAATTCCAGCAAACCCGGCAATTAATCCAAATATTTTGTTTAACGTAATCCGGTCATTTTGGTAAAAGAAATGAGCCAATAATATTACGAAAAAAATCCCACTAGATTGCAGGATAGAACCCTGCATTCCCGAAACTTTTGCAAGTCCATTGTAAAAGAAAAAATACTGCAAGCCTGTTTGCACTGCACCAAAAAGCACTAGAAATAAGAACTGCTTCTTAGTTACAAATAACTTTCTTTTATTGTAAAAAAATAAACAAAACAAGATAACTACACCCGCTAATAAAAAACGCATTCCCGCAAAAACAATTTTGGCCACGACATCATCTGGTGCCATGTCCAATTCTTCATAGCTTATTTTTAATACTGGAAACGCGCTCCCCCAAAGTACAGAGCAGAAGATTGCAATTAATATTGCCCCCCACTTCTCTTTAAAAATATTTCTCACGTTTTGTCAGCTCCTATGAAGTTTGAAGACCTATTACATTTACTCAATATACCCTCCTCAGTTCTGTTTGAGATGAGTAGATGGGAAGAACGCCTAGACATCAAATTATCCAAATTTTGTAATAAAACTACACCTTTCTATTCACCTAATCATGCAGAATTAGATCAAACGAAAATTGCACGTTGATCAGACTGCCCTGCCTATTAAAGCGCAGAGCTCTCCAACATGATCGGAACTTAATATAAATGCTAGTCGCGCAATTAAATTTATATCGTTTGAAGTTGATACGACTTACATGAATAACCTTCGACTACATCCATTCATGCTCCCAGAACCTCAATATTTGAAATGCTGGACACAGCTCACTATTTAACACAATCCTATTTTCCACTCCATAGTCTCTTTAACGGTTTACATATTCATTAGCCAAGATCAGGAAAACACTCGACGTCCAAGTGAATGCACGATCTCTTAACCCTTTGCCAGTGATCGCGTTGAAGTTTTCGGCCATGCCATTATCTGCAGCCATGTTACAAAACTTTTTAGCGAGGTCTTCAGCAAATTCAAACTCTCCCACAGCGTTTAAACGATCAATGAATAACAGCATTACTGGCGCCCAGATTGGTCCTCGCCAATAACCATCCTCCTCATAGTAAGGACTCGTAATACTTTCAGTTGCCAAACCATGTTCAGTTAAAAACCGGTCTGTGTCTTTGAGACCATCAATCAGTTTTTGCCTAATATTCTCTGGCAAACTTTCTCCAAGAATTAAAGGAAGTGATAATTGCAAACTATCTCCACAGTCGACTGCATTTCCGCAGTGCTTAGCCAAAAATTTCTCTCCATCCCAAAAATAATCGATCATATTCCTAAGCAAGTCATTCGCTTTTTTTTCCCACATTAATTCTTCTTGTTGAAGTCCCAACTTTCGTGCAATATCAGCTAATGTTTGCATCTGCAGAATTAAGAATGCGGACAAATCCGGTGTCTCAACAGGTATACCTTCGTGGAATAAAGTACTATTATCCCATCCGCTATCATTACCATGATGATACTCCGGAAACCCATTACTGCTGAGCCGATGTTCAAAATACCACTCAGTCCACTTTGATAACGGACTATATATTTCACGCAACTTTTCTTCTGGAAGACATATTTTGTCTAACATCCATGATAATGTCCAGCCGTGTATAGGGGGTTTCGTGCAATTCCAGTATGCAAATTTGTCATTCATATAATCTGGAAGCATTCCACTCCTATCTTGAACGTCAAAAAATATCATATATTGATCCCAAGCGAATTCCGGGTTATTTTTAGCCAATGCCATTGCATTAAAACAATGATCCCAACTCCATATGTTTGTCATCCAATTTTTGGACATATACATTGCCGGTCTAGTTAAGAATCCTTCTTTTTTGACTACGGAAGACCATGTAATGTAAGCAGCCAGCCTTTTGCTTGCTTCATAGATTTTAGGCACATCTAATGTGTTTGCATGCCATTCTTCAAATTTGCCAAGTGCTTGCTGTCTAGCCAATTGAAAAGATTCTGTGAAATCATGTGGAGAATATACAGTCTCAAACTCTTCTATCGTTGCATCCAATTGCTTACGGTCAACGTCTGGAGTAAAATCAGCAACCACACGAGTACAACCGTTCACTTTCCAAGGCGCATCAGTGTTTAGATCTCCTTGTATTTGTCTCAACATGAATTTGACTTTCTTAGAGAAAACGTTAACTTGTAATTGTCCTCTCTCTTTCTTAAATGCATTATCATATTCATTTGTAACAAGTGTCAGCCGCAAACCTGCATTTTCTCCAAAAACTCGCAAGCAACTGCTCTCAGGGAAAATAAGTTGAACTTGACCACTGTTTGTTTTAAGAGTGAGGCAATCTGGAGCAAGGATTGTTTCAAATGGTACTATACCTCCATTTTGAAGCATATCCAACTTAAAAACGGCACCGTTCTCATCATCTCCTCCTCTTATATTGCGTAAGTAGATTCCTTCTGGCAAATCTTCATTGCCTACTAAATAGGAAATGCTCATGTAAGAGCCAAAAGTGCTAAATGGAATGTATTTGATATTGAAGTTCATATATATCGCTCCTTATTCATCAAGAATCTATTTTACCGATCCGGAAATCCCCTCAATGAAATATCTTTGCATGAGTATGAATATAAAAATGACAGGTAGTAATGATATGGATGCTCCCGCAGCCATACCCGTCCAATCGGTTTGGTATTTACCCACAAACGAAAGCATACCAACTGCTAACGTTCTTAACTCAGGGTTATTCAGAGTCAATACTAAGGGGATTAAAAATGAACTCCATGTCCAGATAAATTGCATAATTACAGCTGTTGCTACGACGGGTTTTGCTGATGGTAAAATTACCTTAAAAAAAATCTTAAGAAATCCACATCCATCGATGATAGCCGCTTCCTCAATTTCGTTAGGAACCCGGCTAAAAAATGCAGCAAACAATAAAATAAACAACACGTGCGCCCCGCTTGACTCTGCTAGTATTACACCAAATATGGTATTAGATAGACCCAAAAATTTCATCAATTCATATAATGGGATAATCGTGTAGCCCGTTGGAATGAACATCATTGCTCCAGTAATTGCTATGACTGCTCTCCTACCTGGAAAGTTCACCCTTCCAAGAGCGTACCCTGTTAAACAACTTAACGTTACGACAATTATTACAGTCCCAAGGGTAATAACAACTGAGTTTAGAAAGTAACCAGAAAAGTTCGCAACATTCCAAGCTCTCTCATAGTTTTCCCAGTGTAGTTTTTCTGGTACCGGATTAACACCGGATGTTAAAAAGGAAGCGTTGGTTTTTAAGGAGGAAGATACCATCCAAATAAAAGGATAAACCCATATCAAACCAAATAGGATCAGCGCCAAGTGAGTTAGCCCCATTGATACCCTTGAGCTCATATCTTTTTCATCTCCGTCTTCAAATCATTTTTTCCCTTTTGCTTGTTCAATTTCAATACAACCCACCCAAGTAACAGGCTAATGATAAATACAGTCATACCCAAAATCACCCCTACTGTTGATGCATAACCTATTTGGGATTGTCCTTCGGAAGCAAAAGCAAATCTATAAATATATAATTCTAGCGTTTCTGTGGAATAGAAAGGACCCCCATTTGTCAATGTTTTTACTAGATCAAATACCCTCATACTACTAACAGTAGTGAGCAATAAAATTGTAGCGCCAATTGGAGCTAATAAAGGTAAGGTGATGTAACGCAATACTTGCATACTTCCTGCGCCATCAATTTTGGCTGCTTCATATAATTCTTTTGGAATCATTTGCAAACCAGTTAGCCAATAAATCATTATGATTCCGGTCTCTTTCCATGAACCGACTAAAATAAGGACAATCATGGCTGTCACTGGGTTAATTAACCATGGCAAAGCTTCATCAATTACTCCAATCATTTGAAGTACTTGATTAATTAAGCCAGTATTTCCAAAAATGTTTTTCATAATGATACCAACGATCGCCATTGTTGTTACTACGGGAAGGAAGAATAATGTTCGATAGACAACCCTCCCTTTTAGTTTGGGATTGTTTAATATTAAAGCCAATATTAATCCCGATGTTACTGAAATCGTTACAAATCCTGCTGTATATACAAACGTATTCTTAAAAGCGTTCCAGAACATTTCCTCGGTGAATACCTTTAAATAATTGTCAAAACCTACAAAGTCATTCATTGGGCCGACACCAGACCAATCATAAAACGAATAAACATAACTCATAATAATTGGATAAAGGGATAAACCGAGGAACATCAAGATTTGTGGTAAAATAAATATATATGCCCATATGTAACGTTGTTTAGTTTGTTTATTCACTTTCCTATTTCGTTTTGCTTTAGACATTGTAACCTCACCACCCACACTTCATTAATATAGATAGGATAAGCTATCATCTATTAAAATAAATTAGGCAATAGCTTATCCTTAAATTTAATTCAATTCCTTATAGTCCTCACTGGTATAAGGCTCATAAGGAACCCAATTTGGAAATTTGAAATCTTCTTGCGTAATATTTTCATTGTCTTCGAGAGCATCCTTAAATGCTTGGTTATATCCTTCTTCATACTTTTTAAGTTCGCTTTCCACATCTTCCACCTGTCCAGTAAGGTATCCCATTAAAATAGAACCAGGGGCAGCATCAGGAGCGTTCTTTTGAGTTTCCACTTCAATCACTTGTGCTTCCGAATTCACCACGATAGGATCAGGAGTTCTTACGTTCATCTCGTCAAATATATCTGATATTTCTGTCATTTGCTCGAAAGGTAAATCAATATCAAAGTTTGAGATTTTCTTGGCCACTATAGGTTCCCCATCCCTTAATATCTCTTCGTACATATTTTCTCTCAGAAATTCCATGAATTTTTTAACTTCGTTCCAATGCTTAGTATCTTTGGCAACATATAACCCATCATTACTACCTAGACCAAACTCACCATACTGTTTCCCATTTTGATCTTTAGTCGGTAATTTCAAAACACCCCAATCTTTAAAACCACTTTCATTTAACAATTGACCTGTCCAATTGCCATCTATTAGAAACGCGGCCTGACCTGAAACGAACAATTCTCTCGCTACAGTAGAGTCAGTTTCAAGCGTTGAAAGCGACAACACTTTATTTTCTCGTAGTTCTTTCATGTATTTCATTGTTTCTATATATCCTTCAGTAGCATACTTATAGTCACCATTTTTATAATCATAGTCGCTTTCTGGAGACAATTCCGTGGCAAATAATTTTGTTATTGCCTCGACCAGCCAGCCGGACTGTCCCCCAAAAATCAAACCATACGTTGCACCGTCAGACTTATTATAAATTTCTTGGCCAACTTCATTTAACTCTTCCCATGTCGTTGGCGTTTTACTAACTCCCAAATCATTTAATACTTGCTTGTTATAAAACATGTAATATGTTCCTCCTTTATAGACAGGAAACAAATATACATGACCATTTAACGAAGCATTTCCTTCATCAAACACGCCTTGGTTATATTCATCTCGAACATCTGCAGGAAATAATTCATCTAATTCACGAACTAAGTCAAGATTTACAAATTCATTAATTGTTAATGCATCAGTACTGAAAATATCTGGTAAACTTTCATCTGATATCGCTGCCTGATATTCTGCTTCACTCGATTCAACATTCAAGTTATTTAATTCAATTTCAATATTCGGATTTTCCTTTTCAAACTCTTCTATTAGGATAGGGAAATATGACCGCCCTGCTGCCACATTGTTCCACAATTCAAGAGTTACTTTATCTGATTCTTCATTACTGTTGGATTCACTACTTTGACAACCTACTAACCCCAGCCCTAGTAATCCAAAAAAACAGATCACTATAAACATGTTTTTTTCACTCTTCATTCTCCTCTTTAAATCATATTTCTGTGATCTACACGAATTGACGTGTAGCCTTTGAGGTATATAGCAAAAATGTCTATGCTAACCCTCCACCGTCAACCACAAGAGTGGTTCCTGAAACCCATGAAGATAAATCGCTTGCAAGAAATAAAACACCATTGGCTATATCCTCTGGAGTCCCAATCCTTCGTAAAGGACGGTCCACCCCTGAAGATACTAGAAAATCTTTTTCATTAAGCTTTAACTGTTCCGCTTCACCTCTTAGCAATGGCGTATCTGTATCCCCTGGGCAAATACAATTCACACGTATATTATCTTTACCGTGATCAATCGCCAGTGCTTTTGTGATGTTGACCACACCTGCCTTTGCAGCACAGTAAGAGACCGCCTTGTCTCCGCCTTTTAATCCCCATCCTGAACCAGTGTTAATGATACTTCCTCCACCTTTTTTTGACATAATGGGAATTGCAAATTTGGAAAGTAAAAATACACTCTTTAATGACACGTCTATAACTAAATCCCACTCTTCTTCGCTATGTTCTACAGCATTTTGCCTTCGAATAACTCCTGCGTTGTTAAATAAAATATCTATTCTGCCGTAATCGCTTTCAATTTTCTCTATCACAGAACGGCAACTCTTACTTGAAGCTACATCACAGGTTATGAATTTTGCATCCCCTCCCTCACTTACTATTTTTTCGGATTCCGTCATTCCGCGATCTTCATTAATATCTAGCATAATAACCCGACATCCAGCAGATGCAAGCAATGTAGACGTGGCCAACCCTATGCCAGAAGCTGCTCCTGTTATGACTGCAACCTTATTATTTAATCCAATTAACCTTTCGTAATTCATAAGAACATCCTTTCATTAAGTACGGCGGTTACTATTTTTGGCTAAATCTTCTTATATTGAGCTATTATTCTAAGACTTTTAAATGGATAAAAATCTCAGGAAAACGTATTGAGCGTATGCAGAATCCGCAATGTCATCAACCTTATATTACATTTTTATCCTTCTATCAAACGAGTAATTGACCACCCTAATGATCAATTCGTTAACTCTATATACCGTATCTTCGAAACATTAACCCTACCATAATAATCCATGCGGAAAGTGCAAGCTTTCTATGGTTGATTATTGAATTTAGGGCCGCAGACTCTTCGCTCATCGCATGATTTAAATTCGGGAAAGATTTTAGATGCCTATAAATGTTTTTTCTTATATGCTCTCCATGTAATCGACCATTTTTTCGGATTGTCCAAGTAATCCTGTTCATCCATTTTATGAATGACGCTATTATAAGGAGCACTCCTCACTTTTTCAGGTTCCTCATAAGCCTCATTTGAAATCTGTGTCAAGGCGGCAATATATTCATCAAGATCTTCTTTGGAGTAAGATTCGGTAGGCTCGAGTGTAAATGGTTGAGGAACCACATAGGGATGGTGACTCGTCCAATAATGATGACCGAAGTCTGTCATCCTTCGCTGCACATCTTCTGTAGTTACACCCGTATCCTCAGTTAGTTTCTCCCAACTGTACCGAACTTGTTCAAGGCGTTTTCCAGGTATATATGGTGCATCCGCTCCTTTAATTTTTAATACATGATGATACATATAGTTATTATTTAAGACCGCAACTTCGGCAACTTGCTTCAAACCTTCCGGACCTAAACTCCTAATCCACGAATAGGCTCTTACTACCGTTTGAGGTACACCGTGAAACTCTCTCACCTTACCTATAGTGCTTTTTAAACCATCATCCAAGTAATACGTATCGTCCTCATAAGCTACGATCGGGCCAGGTAAAAATTCTTTTAATTCTTCGGTGACGCCTAACGCACCTGTTGCAGGCCCACCGCACATATGTGGAGCCGCAAAGGTTTTATGCAAGTTAAAAAAACACATATCAAATCCAGCCTCTTTTGCCCTTGTGATCCCCAGCAGCCCATTGGCATTTGCCTGGTCGTAATAACAAATCCCTCCTGCTTTATGGACAATATCTGTAAACTCCTTGATTCTCGGATTAAAAATTCCCGTGTCTTCCGGATTAGCAACGACAAAACCCGCTGTTCTCTCGGAAACCACTCTTTTCAAATCTTCTAATTTAGGAAAACCTTCCTTATCAGGCTGCAGTGTAATAATTTTATAACCTTTAACGACGGCCGTTGCCGTCTGTGAAGGATGTGAAAACATTGTCGTTATAATTTCGTCTCTCTTGACTGCTTCGCCGTTCGCTTCGTGCTTTGCTCTAACAATCGAAGCCATTGCAAATAATGCTTGTGTTCCACCGCTTGGCTGGAAAGAAAAATAATCCATTCCTGATATTTCTCTCATAGCCAGGTCTAGCTGATAAATTAATTTAAGTACTCCTTGAACTGTACTCTCATCTTGTAGAGGATGAAGTTCGGTTAATTTTGGATCACGGACCAGCATTTCATTGATTTTTGGTATATACTTCATCGTACATGTCCCTTGTCCAATCTCTACATTTAAGTCCGACCCCAATGTTTCCTGCGACAAGCGCAAATAGTGGCGCAGTACTCTTGCCTGGGAAATTTCGGGTAGTTTTGGAGGGGTTCTTCTTACCATATCCAATGGGATTTCAGAAACGCCGTCGCCTACTTGAGATTCGATTTCTCCCCCCGCTTTTGGAACCATAACTCCCCTTTCACCAGGTGTGTGAAGTTCAAAAATAATCGGTTCGTCCCATTTCGCCTGATGGAAGTTTCTTACTTTGTAATCTCTATCGATTTTTTTCATCCATTCGTCACCCCTTTGCCTATTGTCAAATTACTGCGTGACATACTCTTGAATAGCTTCAACCAACTGATCAATATCTTTTTTTGAATGTATTTCTGTTACACAGTACAACGCGCTCTGCCCAAGTTCCGGAAATGATTGCGACAAATCTTTCCCAGCGAAAATGCCTTTATTTAACAAGAAGTGGTTAATTTCTGCAATTGTGTAACCCGTATGATTAAAGTCGACCACAAATTCTTTGAAGTTTGTTGAGGCGAATCGTGATGCTTGCACACCGTTAATTTTAGATAATTCCTGTACTGCATATTGTGAATTTTGTAAAATTGTCTGCCCCAGTTCAAACATCCCATGCGGTCCTAAAAGAGCCAGATATACTCCGGCGGTAATCCCCCACAATGCCGTTTGCGTACCGACAAATTCCTTGGCTTTGATTCTGTCATGTAAAGAAGTTCGTTCAAAAGCAACATCTCCAAAGCCATATTCTCCTTCCACAACTGTTGGAACTATTCCAAACAAACGGGAAGGATACTCTCGAACAAATTTTTCTTCATCTCTTGTTGCAATAAAGCCCGCCTGACCTCCGCCATAGTTCATATGCATTCCTAGAGGCTGTAAATTCCCACACACAATATCTGCTCCATATTGGCTTGGCGCTTCAAGCACCCCTAACGAACTCGGATCAACGCCAACAACACTTAATGCGCCGAATTGATGCGAAATTCGCGAAATTTCATGAGCCTTTTCCTCGATGAACCCGAGATACGATGGGTTTTCAAAATATACCGCAGCCGTATTTGGAGAGATCTTCTTTTCTAAATCCTGTATATCAATTTGTCCTGATGATTGTTCATAATCAACCAGCACGCAAGAAATACCAGGCTCACAGTAGTTTTTAATAATACGAAATTTATCCGGATCGATCGTTTTCGGTAATAAAACTTCATTACGTCCCGTTATGCGGCAAGCCATTCGTAATGATGTGGAAGCTGCCTGAGCCCAGTCAAATGTAGGTACATTTACAACATCCATATCCACTAATTCAGCAACTAAGCTTTGGTATTCAAAAAGTGCCTGAAATCTCCCATGATCTTCATAAGGTTCGCCTGCATATGCGGTTAGGAATTCGGATCTTTGATTGACCTCATCACAAACAGCAGGGATGAAATGTTGCCAACACCCAGCCCCCAAAAAATTGATGTTTTCATTACAGCTTTTATTCTTTTGGAGTGATTCTTCTATTTCCTTTCGTAACTCGAACTCAGTCAATGATGAAGGAATATTCAATTTTTCTTTATAAATTAAATTTTCTGGAATCCCTTCAAAAAGTTCTTCAATATTTTTTAATCCCAAATCCTTAAGCATATCGTTCTGTACCTGTGGCACGGTATTTGGAATATAGGGGTGGGCCACATTTTCTTTTTGCACTTTTTGCATCTCTAGTCCTCCTTTAGATTTGCTTGATGATAGCTTTTATTGAAACCCTTGATTGAATATTATCCGCACGTGGATCATGTTGAAAACTCTGGCATGACATCATCACCACCTTTCAAGCCTGATCAACATTACTTACACAAATAACTCGGCCCATTGTAGAGATCAAAGGTTAACACTAGGTTCGTGATTGTTCATTCTAACGAAGTAACCTCACATGTCTTTCGTCCTTTTCAACAATACTGATTGCTTTTTCCACTGGTTAATTGATTCTCTGATAAAATATGCAATCACTATCGACTAGCTCATATGCCCTATTGAGATATTTGCAGGATGATTGATAATAAAAGAACTAAAATCTTCGAAAATAGAAGTAGTGTAATCATTGTCGTATTTTTCTATACCTGGACTTTTGATCTCATGTATTAATTAATTAAATTAATAAAAGAATTAATTACAACTCTAAGTTAGCAAAAAGGAGTTGTCAACATAAAATTCGGAAAATTATTTTTTGTGAATTAAATATGCGGAAACCGTATCTCTAATAGACATTTAAACAGCTTTCCTTTCAAGGAATCTGATAAGTGTTTTGACTGCGAATTCGAAATTTTTATATAATTACGGTATGATATAATTAATTAATTAATTTAAAGGTGGGAGAAAATTGTCTGAGAATATTTTAACTGGCAGCTTTAAACTAATGAAATCATTAAATCGTTCCGCGATTTTAAATAAAATACGCAATGATGGCCCTATTTCGAGAGCAGAAATTGCCAAACAAACAAAACTTACTCCAGCGACAGTGACTAATATTGTTAAAGAGTTATTGCTTTCTGAAATCATTATCGAAAAAAACCAAGGAAGAGGAGTTCGAGGTCGAAAACCAACCATGTTAGTCATTAATTCTAGCAATTTCCATATTATTGGTCTTGATATTGGTCCAAAAAAAATCCATGTAGTACTTTCAGACTTGGATGCGAACCTTCTTGAGAAATATCAAACATTAATACCTAAAAAAATTACTAGTGATGGATTGCTAAATATAATAAAAGACAGTATTCATTACGTCATTTCTAAGAAACATATCGATAAGAAAAAAATAATTGGTATTGGAGTGGGGATGCATGGAGTGGTAGATGTTGAAAAAGGGCTTTCGCTATTTGCTCCATCACTACAACTAAGAAATATCCCAATTAAAAAATACCTTGAACACGAATTCAATATGGTTGTAAAAGTTGAAAATGATGCTCGAGCTATGGCTTTAGGGGAAGCATGGTTTGGTGATGGAAGTGGAGCAAATTCTATTATTGCTATTAATATAGGGCGTAGTGTAAATGCCGGTATTATTATAAATGGGGAATTGTATCATGGGGAGCATTTTATGGGTGGTGAAACTGGTCATATGACAATAGACATTGATGGTCCCAGGTGTAGTTGCGGTAATTATGGATGCTTACAAAGTTATACAACAGGTCCGGCAATTGCTGCTAGGGCTAAGCATGAAATCTCAATAGGGAGAGAAAGCATTCTTAGAGAGTGGGTAGATAATGACCTTGAGCTTATAGACGGAAAACTCATTCATGAGGCTGCAATAAAAGGCGACCCTCTAAGTATTGAGATTTTATCACAAGCAGGAAAATATTTGGGGGTAGGGTTAACCAATTTAATCCATGTATTAAACCCCAGTAGAATAATTATTGGAGGTGGTGTTTCGAAGGCAGGAGATTTTTTAATGGATAGTGTGAAACAATCTATCCAAAAACGTGTATTAGAACAGTCAGCAAACCAAACTGAAATTTTAATATCAAAATTAGGGGACTATGTGACAGCTATTGGAGCGATTTCTTTACTTCTAGTCGAGATTTTTCCACCAGACCAACAAAGTAGAACATCCATAATATTATAATCTTCATTATGTATAACTTCGATACTCCTAGATATTCATCAAGCAACACAAGCAACAAGTGATGACAATGAGACAATCAGGAATGTTGTGCAAGAATTCCTTTTCCTGTGTACAATCTTTCACTTTTCGTTTGAAATCTTGCAGCCCGTTCCGAATCGAATGTGCCTGACCAAACCCATGATGGAAACGGAGAGCGAAACGCTAATTGTATTAGTGTAATCGGGAACCAGTAAGTCGTCGCTCGGAAAATGTTCTTTGCGCTTACTGTATTTCTTGATCTGCCTGGAATTGAGCTAGGAGTGCTCACGAAGTTCGGAATGTTCCCACCTTGTATGTACATACTCACTAATAGCATAAAACGTTTTCTGCAATTAGTGAGTAGATCGTTCATTGCCCATTGTCCATATATATGTGGGAAGGGGGATTAAATGATTGGTGAGGACGTTCTTGATTTAGAGGGGAAAGAACACGTTGCGGTCCTTGCATTGAACAAGTGGCTTGTTCAATGAGAAAGATAACCGCACACTAAACAGATCCTTCGATTACGTAAAGAAAATCAAAAGAAATCCAAAACATACCTTTCTTTAGTTCATTAAATTTGAAAATATATTATTTATTTTCATTTTTTGATTAATATAGTATTGAACACCTGCTTTGTCCACCCAACTGAGCAAATCAAAAATCGATAAGCACCCACTGGATGTGTTATACAGTGTTGACAACTTAATTCTAAAAAGTGAACTTACTCATCCCTTGCCAATTCATAAGGATAGACTAAAGATGCACTATGTTGTAGTGGTTTTATTGATTCATTAGCTCGGGTAATGAAATCTGTCGATAAGTTTTTTTCATTATGTCACTTAAACAGTTTGCTGTCCTATTTCTTTTCTTTAATTTTGAATTGCCAGATTGTAGGAAATGGTTCCACTATAAAACTAATATATTATATAAATTCCTTTAAGTCCCTTTTTAAAAAGTGTAGAGTAGTCCCTTGGTGTTTTACATGTTTTTTTTAAATATATCGTGCTTTAATTCACGCTGCCTTGGACATTTGTTCTGCTTTCATCTTTTTAATTCGATCTGTGGCCATTCTGGAGGCATTATAAACAAGCGTCACCAATTGGAAATGAAGCCTTGCCTTCTTACCTGTCCGATGACGGACATGATTGAGTCCAAAGAATTCTTT
>NZ_JAALFC010000015.1 GCF_011058155.1 Litoribacterium kuwaitense
AAAATCGAGACGACTTTCTCGTTCGAGATATACGGCTGATCCTCGAGGACGGCACAGTGATTAGAGATCCAGATTACTCTGATCCGTTAGAAAATATCGCCGTAGGCGACAGCAGTTCTGCTCTACAATCTGTCGACCTATCATTCAACATTCCGAAAGAAAAGCTAGTAGCCAAAGCTTATTTATGGGACACAACGGCTTTTACAGATGGTGCACACACACTCACTGTGTCTTATGAAGGCCAGGAAAAAGAGCATACAGTATATGTCGATAACACCGCGCCTTTCATCACATCAAGCCTCCGGTCCACCCCTTACAAAGGATCGTTCACAATCGACGCCGAGGTCATCGACGATGGCGCTGGGGTAAAAACAACAACCGTTATGTTGGACGAAGAGCTCATTGACTTGCCTTATGAAACTTCATCAGCCAGACTCTCTCCTGGAGAGCACACACTTACTATTGAAGCAACGGATGACGTCGGTAACCAGCGTCAAGAAACGTTTACCTTTACGACCGTAGATGAGCACCCCAACCAGCCAGACATGATTATGCCAGCGGACGGAGCGACAGATGTTTCTCTAGGAACGCCTCTGCAAGCAAAAGTGACCGATCCGACAAATGATGCACTACAGGTGCGTTTTTTCGAAGGCCGAAAGCACTTTACCGATTCCGGGACGATCACCTTTTCCAAAGGTGCAACCGATACCGAACCACCAATCGTTCTTCATCCAGACGCAGAGGAAATGATGAATGATGCAGAAAAGCAATTAATGGCTGCCATTGATAATGAGATGGTTACGACCACTACGTCAAACGGCACATTCCCTTACCATCGATTTGACATTAATTTAAAGCAGCCGCTCAAACAGCACGAAACAGCTGAAGCCGTTTGGCATGGAAAGACACTACCCGGCCGGAAGGTTACGATGTACGCATGGAACCCTTCCGCAGACCGTTGGGTGTCACTTGTGGAACATATTGGTGAAGACGAGGAATCCTTTGAACTTAAAGCAACGATCGATCGATCTTTTATAGAAAACAAGAAGATTCAGTTACTGGTTCAAGATGAAATTCCTTCTTCCCCAGACGACTACGACTATACGTTTGTCTGGATGACAGATACGCAGTATTATGCCCAATCTTACCCACACATTTTTAAGAGCCAGGTCGAGTGGATTCGTGACCAACAAGAAGAGATGGACATCAAATATGTGTTTCATACAGGCGATATCGTCAACGTCTATAACAATCTCAGACAATGGGAGGTTGCTGACAAACACATGAGTATCCTCGAAGATGCGAATATTCCGTATGGGGTTTTGGCAGGTAATCATGATGTGGAACAACAGACGATTGACTACAATATGTATGAACAGTATTTTGGCGAATACCGTTTTGCAGAACAACATTATTACGGAGAGTCGTATAAAAATAATCGCGGACATTATGACCTCATTTCAGCAGAAGGCAATGATTTCATCATGCTCTATATGGGCTGGGGAGTTAACGAAGAAGGAATTGCATGGATGAACGATGTGCTCGCTCGCTATCCAAATCGCATGGCAATTTTAAACTTTCATGAGTATTTGCTGACATCAGCAAATCGAAGCGACGTCGGCGTCCGTGTCTATGAAAACGTCGTTAAGCCTAATCCTAATGTCATTGCTGTTTTGTCCGGTCACTATTTTGACAGCGAAACACTCATTGACCCTATTGATGACGATGGTGACGGCGAACCAGATCGCCATGTATATCAAATGCTTGCCGACTATCAAGGTGGACCAGAAGGCGGACAAGGATATATGCGCCTCTTTCACGTAGACAAAGACAGCCATCAAATCTATGTCAACACGTACTCTCCTTATATGGATGATTACAACTTTTTTGATACCGATGAATACGGGGAAAAGGATGAATTTATTATCCCGCTTTCTTTAGAACCCCTTGAAAAGCAAATAGCCACCGATGCTTTTGCATTAAACATTTATACAGATAAACCTATTGGTCAAACGCAATCCATTGAAAGTGGTGAAACTGCAACCGTCGAGTGGGCTACAAAGAAAGACAAGATGTACAGCTGGTATATTATAGCCACCGATACCTTCGGAGGGACGACCCGCTCTGACCTTTACACTTTTACGACTCACTCAAGTACTAGAAAAGCCAAAGAGTCATTTTTCCGATAAAAAAACCATTTGCGGTTAGATGTATCGTGTTACAAAATCCTATTGATGCTCATAACTAACAGTTCTAAAGATAAAGCTGCCTTTTGTCACAGAATGACAAAAGACAGCTTTTTTAATGTCCACCTAAATATTTAAAATCGACTTTACGAACAACAAGCAAACGTGGCTTAAAAGCACTGCCTCACTAAATTTGCACACCACGACTAGTACTTCTACTTTTTACGAAAGGTACGAATCAACATCCCATTTAGTGAGCTATTTATAGCCACGATGGCGATAAGTCGCCTTGATATTCTTCGACATTTGCTTCCACTTCTGCTTTTCATCGATTTGCGCTTTTTGATCTTGCTTTCGTTTTTCAAATGCGATTTCCCGCTGGAGCTTTAAATAGCTCTCGTATCTTTCCTCCGTTAACTCACCAGATGCGAGCGCCTCCTTCACACGACAGTCAGGCTCCGTATCGTGCTGACAATCCAGAAAACGGCACTCACGAGTGAACTGCTCCACATCATTAAAGGCGGTATCCATCGCTTGTTCGCCGTCCCACAGCTGGAGCTCACGCATTCCCGGCGTATCAATTAACAACGCACCGCTCGGTAGCTGAAACATTTCCCGATGCGTCGTCGTATGACGCCCTTTATGATCATCAGCTCGGATGTCCTTCGTTTGCTGAACATGTTCACCGAGAAGTGCATTGACTAAAGTCGATTTACCGACACCTGAGGAACCTAATAAGGTCGCTGTGTTTCTCGGCGGCAAATGTGTCATCAGTACCGGAATCCCTTCCCCAGTCACACTGCTGACAGTCACGATGGGCACACCGAACGCCACATCTTCCACTTGCTGAATATAGCTGGCGATGGTCGCTTCGCCACACTCGTCTTTTTTCGTTAACACAATGACCGGTACAGCCCCACTCTCATACGCAAAAATCATATAACGCTCAATGCGGCGCGCGTTAAAATCTGCATTCAGCGAGCTGACGATGAGAATCGTATCTACATTTGCCGCAATCAGCTGTGCTTCTGTTTTCTCCCCCGGCGCCTGCCGCATACATTGACTTTTTCTTGGGAGAATTTCTTGAATCACTGCTTTCTGTTCGTCCATTCGTTTATCAGCAACGACCCAATCTCCGACTGCTGGGAAATCAAGGGATGAAGCAATTTGATGATAAAACTTGCCGCTGACTTGGGCGAGGTACACACACTCTCCATCCGAAATTCGGTAATGATTGCGTTGGACACTAATGACTCTTGCCATTTGCGCTATATCCGCAGACGACGAAATCGAATCGTCCCAACCTAGTTTGTCTAAATGATGCACTTGTTGTATTCCTCCTTAAATTTCGGAGGAAAAGCCCCACAACACCGTTATGCCGACCATTCCTCCATTTTATATGTGATAGACATTTTTACCATGACACTCATCAACATCACTCCTTTAATAAAATGGAAAAACCTTTTGAACCTCTTAGTTATAACTTAATTGTGGATAAGAGTAAAGGGATTGTGAGCCGCCAACTATTCCCGTTGATTCACTTTAGACTGTTGGGACAGCACTTTTACGTAACCTCTGCCGCCATCGATCTGGATCCACTGCCCATCTTGTATGATTTCCGTCGCTTTCGTCACACCGACGACCGCAGGCAAACCATACTCTCTTGCAACAACAGCGCCGTGTGTCATCACCCCACCAACTTCAGTAACTAAACCTGCGATGGAAACAAACAACGGCGTCCAGCTGGGGTCGGTAAAAGTGGTAATGAGAATATCGCCCTCTTGAATATTCGCCTCCTCCATCGAATGAACGACACGGGCTCGCCCTTGCACAACTCCTGCGGAAACCGGAACTCCAGCAATGGCTCCTTCTGGCAGGTCTTTGGAATGTCTCTCTCCATAAAATACTTCTCCTTCTGACGTGAGCACTCGCGGTGGCGTAAGTGTTTGATGATGTGCAAAAGCTTCTTTCCGTTCCCTTAGTGTATCTGTTGAAATTGGCGACTGAGACAAATATCTAAATTCATCAAACGTCAGAAAAAAAGCATCTGCCGACTCTTCTAAAAATCCTTGCTTAACTAGGCGGCTCGCCTCCTTCAGCAATGCCTGTTTATAGACAAAGTATCGTTGGATGAGCATATATTTTGGGTATTCCCGAAATCCAATGCAACTGCGTAACCGCTGAATCATTTTCTTCGTTTTTTTTACCTTTCTTTTTCCCCCAGGTAAACGAGCGAGACGATCGTAAAGTTCCTGCGCCTTTTCGTCCGCTTCTCTCACACCTTCCTCCCATTTTTGCTGATGGGCACCATTCTTAAAGTTTTGGATATGACTGTAGATCAACTTTGCGAGCGCAGCAGGTTGTTCCGACCAGCGAGGCTTTGTTATATCAATCTCACCAGCACAGCGCATACCATATTTCTGTAAATAATCATCTAAATGCTTGCCCACCTTTTCTCCTCCTGGGAGTTGTGCCAAGGTATCCATAAACTCCGGCTCGTTTGCATGACGCAAATAGTCTCTAACTTCAGGATAAGGACGTGCCGTATCCGCAACGTCTAAAAGAGCCATCCCCATATTTGATGTTACATTATTTGGTACTGAACGGGAAAGGATGTCCGACACATTCTCTTCTCCAAGCCACTTTTTCATTTTTCGATTGAGCCAGTTCGCTGCATAAAGACCGACTATGATGACCCCAAGTCCACGAGGATCAAAGACACGCCGCTTCAACTCCGTAAAATCCTTCAAGATAAAGGAAAATAACGCGTCATCAGATCGTAGGGCAATCGATGTTTTTAATGCTTGGAGAGACATGTCATGATTTTTAATGAGCTCTTGAACGGTCGTCCCATCATTTTTCACATACGCACGCAGCCCATGAAGGAGCAAACGCCAAGAGACCTTCTCATTTCCAAAAGCGAGAACGCGTTTTCCACGCGGCAACTGACGTATGAAAGCCTTTCTCTGAAACAAAGCGCTAAGCGCCGCTAACATTAAAGGGTCATTTCTCCCCACTGTCTGCATCGTTAACCACCGTCCGAACGACGTCGCCAAATCATGCGATAAATCTAAGAACAAGCGGCTGCCAGCTTCATGCAGAGGCATTTCAGTAAGATAACGAAAAAAGGAGACGCCAAGTGGCTTCATCGCATCGGTCATCATTTGCTGATGGCCTACACACATATACACGTGAGCTTTTTCATCTTGCCCTTCCGGCAATGGATAAAGTGTCGTAATTGGGCGGCTTTGCAAAAGATAAAGCGTACCGTCAGCGATTCCCCACTCAATATCCTGAGGCTCTTGAAAATAATGCTCCACCCGCCGACCAAGCCGTTCCAGTTGCAACAGCTCTTCATCACGCAGCACAGATTGGTGGTGACGATCGTGCACAACCGTTTGCTTACGCGTTCCACCTTCCGTGCCAAACATAATCGCTTCAGGTTTCTTGGAAATATTTTGCTCCACAACACGAGCATTCTGTATTTTGTAGTGATCTGCGTGAACACGCCCTGAAACGAGTCCTTCACCCAACCCGTAACACGCAGCAATTGCCGTCGTTTGACGATGAAAGGTCACGGGATCCGCCGTAAACAACACACCTGATGACTCTGGTTGAATCATCCGCTGCACAATGACAGCCATTTGCACTTCATCATGGGCATACTGTCTTTTTTGCCGATACGACACCGCGCGGTCGGTAAAAAGTGACGCCCAGCACAGCCGAATGGCTTCTAAAATGTCTTCAACACCAGACACATTCAAATATGTCTCCTGTTGGCCGGCAAACGACGCCCCACGTAAATCCTCTGCCGTCGCACTAGAACGGACAGCAAATGACGCCTCGGCATCGTACCTAGAAAGATGATACTTCATTTCTGACACAACGTCTGCCGCCATCTCATGAGCAGCAATCGTGTGACGAATCTCCTCATTTATCAGAGCCATACGCTTCGTCTCACTTAAAGGCAACGAAGAAAGTTCAGCAAAAAGTGGCTGCAGTATTTCCGCCATTCCTTGAATCGCTTTTTCATATCCGTGCGTCGTCACACAAAATCCACTAGGGATTGCAATGCCGTCTACTCGTGACAGTATCCCGAGATTGACTGCTTTTCCGCCGACTAGACGACGATGAGACTTGTCAATGTCCTGTAATGGTAAGGCGTAGGGCGTCACCTTTTCAGCCTCCTTCTTTGGTAAAAACTGATTATAGATGGCGAACAAAGTTTTCACTACTTTTCTTTATCTTATGATAACGCATCAAAACTCGTATTTTAATCAATTTTTCTAAATTTCCGAATCGTAGATAATGTGGTACATTTATAGTATTTACATGTGAAAGATTCCTAAAAAGGGGGAGAGTGAAGGATGACATACGAAGCAGACGCTATGCGGTATGAAAAAATGAAATATCAGAGAGTCGGCGTGTCTGGGTTACGTTTGCCTGCGATCTCACTTGGTCTATGGCACAATTTCGGCGAAGAAGATTCGTTTGAGAACGGCCGCGCCATTTTGCGAAGAGCCTTTGATATGGGGATTACGCATTTTGATTTAGCAAATAATTATGGACCGCCGCCAGGATCAGCAGAGGAACTCTTCGGTAAGATGATCGTGAACGACTTTGCACCTTATCGTGATGAGATAATTGTTTCAAGCAAAGCAGGTTATTTCATGTGGGACGGGCCTTACGGAGAGTGGGGTTCTAAAAAACACCTTGTGGCAAGTATCAACCAAAGCTTACGAAGAATGCATCTCGATTACGTCGATATCTTCTATTCTCACCGACCAGATCCTCATACACCAATCGAAGAAACGATCCACGCACTTGATTTCATCGTCAAACAAGGCAAAGCGCTATATGTCGGTCTGTCAAATTACACAGCAGAGCAAACCGAAGAGGCGATCAACATTGCCAACAGCATCGGCACACCGCTGATCATCCATCAACCTTCCTACAGCATGGTCAATCGCTGGATTGAGGATGGATTGCAAGACGTGTTACAGCAGCATGGTCTTGGAACAATCGTTTATAGCCCATTGGCACAGGGACTATTGTCTAACAAATATTTACACGGAATTCCTGATCATTCCCGCGCAGCCAATCCGACTGGTTCTTTACAAAAATCAGCAGTGACACCTGAGCTTATAGAGAAGCTGCAAAACTTCATACAATCGCTGCCGAACGCAATCAATCCCTCGCGCAAATGGCGATTGCGTGGGTACTTCGAGGCGAACGTGTCACATCTGCGTTGGTTGGGGCAAGCAGTGTCAGTCAGTTAGAAAATAGCGTCGCCGCCTTAGAGCACCTCAATTTTTCTTCTGAGGAACTGAGCCAAATCGAGCACATTTTACAAAATTAAGGCTATACTGTGAACTACTCACCACTTAGCTTGAAGTGGGAGCTTCTCACTTCCACGACGAAAGCAACCTTTCGTCTCCATGAGCGTTACTTCGGGAAGTTCCTGCCCTAGATGTCCGACGATTCGGAGTTTCTTTTCGTACCTTGGATATTTTACGCATGGAAGGATACGCTTGGTTTTCGCATGATTAGTTTCTCCATGCAACCTCATATGTCCAGTTTTCAAAGAACACTTCATACTTTTATGACAACATACGTTCGGTCAAGTACGTCTTTAGACGTACTTGACCGAAAGCCAATTCATCTGCATCTTATCACTGGGATGTCACCCTTCACATGCTTGAAGATTGAGACTTCTTGGCAAAAAACGTTAAAAAGCACTCCTTAACCTGTTGCAGAGGTTAGTGGAGTGCTTTTATTTCACGCGCCCCAAACACCGATCGCAATAATTCCAGCCGTAATTAACGCTGAATAAGCAACTCTTCGTAAACCTTCTGCTTCCTTCAGCAACCAAACACCGAGAATCGAGCCAACAACCGTACTGATTTCCCGAATGGGCGCTAATTGTGAAACTGGACCAAGCTTCATAGCGAACAAAAACAACAAATACGAGCCTGGCGTAAGCACAGTTCCTAAAATGATTTTCCGCCAGTTTTCCTTCCATTCGCTCTTTGCGTCTTTTAAAACGGACACGTTGCGCCCTAACATGATGATAAAACCGATGTTTGCCAGCTCAAGTAACGATAACGGCGAGATGTAATTGAGTAGCATTTTATCAGTCAACGTATAGCCTGTAATGGATAGGCCAACACCTAAAAGTGGCCAATACGTCACGATACGGCCTTTTGGCATATTCCATATACCGCCGATCGCAAATAAACCGACCACTACAGCAGATACACCTAACCAGCCAATGAAACTCAAATGTTCACCGAACAATGCCACCCCGAGAACGGGAACAAACAAAGCGGCTAACCCCCGCATGACCGGATATGCCTGTGACATATCTGCGCGCTGATACGCCCGGGGGAGGAAGAAAGCATACCCCATTTGAAAAAGACAGCTTAACATCATCAAACCATAGCCAGCAAGTGGAATACCTTCTTGAATGTCATGTATAAAAAATGGCAGAAAGATAAAAAAGCCAAAAAAATGCGTCAGCAATAGAAACATATTTTTGTTACGGCTTGATTTTGTATACATATTCCACACGGCATGCATAATGCCCGAAACAAGAACAAGCGACACAGCCATCGACATCGTAAGCTCCCCCTTGTTTTTCACTGAAAAACAAATAAAACCAATTTTTTGTGTTTTTATATGCTTTTGATTTGTTTATACACTTTACTCCTCATCACTGCGGATGTCAATTGTCATACATCGGTGGATATAAAAAAATCCGAAACATAGACATTGGCTGTCTATATTCCGGATCTATATGACGAGATGCACTTCATGTTGTTCTCACGGGAGCGGCATTAAATTTAAATGGATACAGCGGTTAAGAAGCCTTCTTCTGTAGCATCTATAATCCTTCTCGGTAAGTTCACATCACCAACTGTAGACACATCTGGAAAAGCTTTCTTCATCTCTTCAAGTAATTCATTGTTTGCTTGATAACCTGCAGCAATGACGACATTGTCTACAACAATTTCTTCGTTTTCAAGCAGCACGCGATCTTCTTTGATTTCCAACACTTTAGCATTCGTCTTTTGTGCGACGTTATGCTCTGCTAGGAACTCAAACATATGCCCTACAAATGTCGGTCCTACGTCTTTTCCGATGGCATCAGCCATTTCAATTATCGTGACTTTTTTTCCAGCCTCAGCAAGAAATTTTGCTGTCTCTGTCCCTACAAGACCGCCGCCTACGATGGCTACATTCTCTCCGACTTGTGCGCCGTCTAGAACATCCTCAGCTAAAACGACGTGTCCCATGTTCACCCCAACGATAGGTGGAACTGTTTGGCTTGCACCTGTGGCTATAATCACTTTATCTGGACGATATTTTTCAAGATCTGCTGCACTTGAAATCGTTTCTTCTACAATATCAACGCCTAATTGAGCCATTTGCGTACTCAAATAGTCTTTATAAAGGAGAAAAGAATCTTTTTCCGGCGGTGCAGCAAGGATATCAAACTTGCCTCTTTGGTCTTTTGATTTCTCGATCACCGTGACATCATGACCACTCAATTTAGCGACCCTCGCTGCCTCTAACCCTGCTGGTCCTGCGCCGACAACAACAACCCTTTTCTTTTCCTCTGCTTCTGTAATGTTCCGCTCTGCTTCAAAACCAGCTCTTGCGTTGACTAAACAGGTGATCCCTTTTCCTTGAAAGACATTATCAATACAGCCTTGGTTACAGGCAACACAATAACGAATTTGATCATAATCTTTATGTTTCATTTTAACGACCAATTCTTCATCAGAAATGAGGCCACGTCCGATCGCCAGCATGTCAGCTTCTTCTGTTTCTATAATTCTCTCCATTAAATCAGCGTCGTTCAGACGACCTGCTACGATGACAGGTACATCTAAGATTTCCTTGATTTTTTTGCTATAAGGAACTAAAAATCCTTGCTCAATGAACATTGGTTGAATCGTATAGGCAACAGAATCATAACTGCCTGCCGTTAAACTGATTGCTTGCGCGCCAGCGTTGACAGCTTCTTGGCAAATTTTAAGGACTTCCTCAAATTTCAATCCATCCTCAAGGTATTCGTCAGCACTAATCCGGATCGTGAACGCTACATCTGCATTTGCACACATTTTTGCCAATTCTTTTAACACTTCCATTGGGAAGCGCATTCTGTTTTCCAACGGGCCACCATATTCATCTTCTCTTTTATTACTATGAGGAGACAGGAAGCTGTGTAGTAAATAACCATGAGCTAAATGGAGCTCAATCATATCAAAACCTGCGTCAATAATTCTTCTCGTACCTTGATAAATTTATCCTTTATGTCTACAATATCGTCCTTTGTCATTTCTCGAGGATTGTTTCCTAAAATGGAGCAAGGGATTGCACTTGGGGCAATGGGCTGAATTCCTGTAACTGCTTCGTTCGCTTGTCTACCTGCATGATAGATTTGCGCACCGATGAGTGAACCTTGACGGTGAACAGCATCAGCTAGTGATTTTAAACCAGGAACATACTTATCATCATATACACATAGCTGCGTAGGGAGCCCACACCCTTCTGGAGAAATAGATACAGATCCCGTTAATATAATCCCAACTTCTTGTTTTGCTCTTTCTTCAAAAAAGCGCGTAATGCGCTCATTGACGAGACCGCCTTTTTCTGCCAAGCCATTTTCCATTGGCGCCATCATAAATCGGTTTTTAATCGTTACTGGGCCTATTGTAAGAGGTTTAAAAAGTTTTTGCATTGTTAAAACCCTCCTGATGTCAATGTCATCTTTCTGATATATTTCATTATACTACACCTTGCTCAATATTTCACATACTTCTTTGCTCGTCTATCGACAAATATGTGTCACCTTTGGAACATGACTGGCTTTGGCGAGAATCATTCATTTTATCGATAAAGTTACGTTTGAATCATGAAAAATACGTGCTACACCAGTCCCACGAGAATGCGCGCCAGCTTCTGGAATGATTTTGTATAACGAAGTTGGATATGCTCCACTCTCAAACAACCTCTACCTAATCAAAAAACGTCTCCTTTCATCATTTGTCACAACGGACAAATCACTGAAAAAAGACGCTGATTACACATATTTTCGCTTCAAACCGTTTTAACGGAGTGAACGCTAGTCTAACGATCGCAGACGGCCCCGAGAGGAATCGAACCTCCGACCTGCGGTTTAGGAAACCGTTGCTCTATCCCCTGAGCTACGGGGCCACAAAAATTCACATATCCTTTATTATACAAAATGCGCGTACATCTGCCAACCTGCTACCGTACAAACACACCGGAAGTCGATGCCTCCGGTGTGTGTATGTCGTTACACATGCTCTTTATAGCGTTCTTTCATCAATGCCAAAACGTCGTCTCCTGGCTGGTCCCAAATCGCCTGGTTGATGATCTCAACTTCAATCGGACCTTGATACCCAGCGGCTTCCACTGCGTTTCGCAGCTTGCGAAGCTCGATTACCCCGTCGCCCATCATGCCGCGGCCTTTGAATAAATCAGGCACAGGGACAATCCAATCTGAGACGTGAAATCCGAGGATATGCCCGCTCGCCCGTTGAATCTCTTGGTAAACGTATGGATCCCACCAAACGTGAAACACATCCACGACCACGCCCACTTGATGCGCCTCGTAAACTTCCGCCATATCATTCGCCTGCTGCAATGTGTTGATCACCGAACGGTCGGCGGCATACATTGGATGCAACGGTTCAATTCCAAGCTTCACCCCATGCGACTCTGCAAAAGGGATGAGCTGTTCGATGCCGTCAGCGACCATTTGGCGTGCACCGGCAATGTCTCTGTCAGGGGCTGGACCACAGACGAGGACGAGGACATCCGTGCCAAGTTCCGCCGCTTCCTCGATCGCACGGCGATTGTCGTCTATCCGCTCTTCACGTTCACTCGCCGTCGCCGCAGGAAACATTCCCCCTCGGCAAATGCTCGATACGTGAAGACCCGAATCCGCGATAATCCTCTTACTTTCCTTAAGTCCGACCTCAGCAATTTTATGACGCCAGACCGAAATCCACGGGATCTCTGCGCGCACGCACCCGTCCACCGCTTCTTGCAGACTCCAGCGGTCGGTCGTAATTTGGTTTAAACTCAATCGGTCGAGCGATGGTGCTTGTGTCATCCGCTTCCCCCTTACTCGACGCCTGCTAAGGCCATCGTCTGTTTCATCCGCTGCGCGGCTAGATCAGGATCAATAAACAACCCTGCCTCATCAGCCATCACAAACAAGTCGGACAAATGCTGCGCCGAACGGGCGCCTTCCATGCCGCCAACCATTCGGAAATGGGACTGGTGACCGTTTAAAAATGCTAAGAAAACAACGCCGGTCTTATAGGAAAAAGTCGGCTTTTGGAAAATATGCCTCGATAACGGCACGGTTTTTTCTAACAATGCGTCATAGGTTTGCAAATCACCTTGATCGAGCGCGTGCATGGCAGCCGCGGCGGCAGGAGCAATGGCGTCAAATATGCCTAACAGTGCGTGGCTGTATCCTTCTTCGTCGCCTTTAATCAAATCCGGGTAATTAAAATCGTCTCCTGTATACATCTTCACCCGTCCAGGTAAACGACGGCGCATATCAATTTCGCGCTGATCGTCGAGCAATGATATTTTAATGCCATCGACCTTGGCTTCGTTCTCTTTTATAATTTGCAGGCATGTCGTCATCGCCTCATCAATCAATTCGCTTCCCCAATAGCCTTGTAAAGCAGGATCAAACATCTCCCCAAGCCAATGAAGGATGACCGGCTGCGACACGTGTTGCAAAATGGTGCCATACACATCCGCATAGTCCTCTGGCCCTTTCGCACAGGCCGCCAGCGCACGGCTCGCCATGATAATGACGCGACCGCCCTCACCTTCAACAAATTCAATTTGTTCGCGATACGCATGAACGACGTCTTCAATCGTCACATCCGGCCCCGGTGTCAATTGATCGGTACCGACACCGCTCGCAACCTGACCGCCGACGGTTTTCGCTTCCGCAATGGAACGGCGAATGAGCTCCTTTGCCGTCGACCAATTTAATCCCATGCCGCGCTGTGCGGTATCCATTGCCTCAGCAACAGATAGTCCAAGGGACCATAAATAACGACGATAGGCCATCGTTTGCTCCCAATCAATTTGCGCATCCGACAGCGGGTCATTGCTCGCTAATGGATCACAAACGACATGCGCGGCGGAGTACGCAATGCGCGAATGAAACGGTCCTTCTGGCACGACAATCGCCTGCTGACGTTCAGGCGTATAGCTATACAAACGGCCATCTTGATGAATCAGCTTTACGGTATTTGCCACTTTTTCTCCTCCCTTCTTTACGCTTGAATATCCGGTACATCGACCCAGCGCCGCTCCGCCCATGACTGTAAGCCGAGCTCTGACAATTGGGTTCCTTTCGCGCCTTCAAACAAATCCCACGGAAATGCTGCGTCTTCCACGACGTGCTTCAAAAACAACTCCCACTGTACTTTAAATCCGTTATCAAACACTTGGTTGCCAGGTACGTCATCCCATTGCGCTAAGAAATCGTGGGGATTTTCAATATCCGGATTCCAGACCGCTTTTGGCGTATTGACCCTATGCTGTGCTTTACAATCACGCAAGCCAGCCACCGCGCTTCCTTCCGTCCCATCCACTTGAATCGTCAGCAAATCATCACGGTTCACGCGCACAGCCCAAGAAGAATTTGCTTGCACGATAACGCCATTATCAAGCTCAAACGTCGCATAAGCAGCGTCATCCGCTGTCGCTTGATAGGCATGGCCTTGCTCATCAAACCGCTCATCAATATGCGTGACACCTAAACAAGAGACAGAGCGGACTTCGCCAAACAGGTTGTCAATGACGTAACGCCAATGGGCAAACATATCGACGATAATACCGCCACCGTCTTCTTTCCGGTAATTCCACGACGGTCGCTGTCCTTCTTGCCAATCACCTTCAAACACCCAGTAACCGAACTCCATGCGCACAGACAAAAGCTTGCCGAAGAAGCCAGCATCGACAAGACGCTTCAATTTTAATAGCCCAGGTAAAAACAACTTATCCTGCACGACCCCGTTCTTCACCCCTGCTTCCTGCGCCAACTTTGCCAATTCAACCGATTCTTCAAAACTTGTCGCCGTCGGCTTCTCACAGTAAATATCCTTGCCAGCTGCGATCGCTTGTTTAATACTTTCCGCACGCCGCACCGTCGTTTGCGAATCAAAATAAATTTGGTTGTACTCATCCTGAAGACAAGCATCTAGATCAGTGGACCACCGTTCAATGCCGTGCGCCTCTGCAAGCGCTCTCAATTTATGCTCATTTCGACCAACCAAAATTGGATCGGGCAGGAGCTTTTCCCCATTGGCCAAATTCACGCCACCTTCATTGCGAATCGCAACAATCGAACGGATTAAGTGCTGATTCGTTCCCATACGTCCTGTCACGCCGTTCATAATGATCCCGATATTTTTCGTCATCATTTTCCCCTCTTCTCTGTGTGATATATTAACAGTACCAACAACTTATATTTACGTCTTACTAATGAAAGAAGAAAATTCTCAATTTCAGAAATTATTTACGTTAAGTGATTTTTATGTACGAAAAACGAGACTAAACACGCAAGGGGAACGATACATTTGTAAAACAAACCTCTTGAATCAAAGAAACACTTGAAATAACATGTATACTACATTAAGTTCCTAATAGTTGTGAATTTTCAAACCAAACTAGGAACGACGGAGGCGAACCATTTATGAAGCAGAAAATATCGGTCGTTTTAATCGGGATAAGCGGGTATGGAAATAAGTATGTCAATCTTCTTCTCGACCAATATGAAAACGCATTCATCAAAGGTGTGGTTGACATTCATCCGGAAAGAAGTGAAGCGTTTGACCGCATTCAGGCAGAAGGCATTCCCGTATTTCAGAGCCTTGAAGCTTTTTATAACAAACACACAGCTGATTTAGCCGTCATCTCAACACCAATTCACCTCCATGCCAAACAAGCATGCGAGGCGATGGAGCACGGGAGTCACGTCCTCTGTGAAAAGCCCGCTACAGGTGATATCAATGACCTTGACCACATGAAAAAAGTGCAACATGCGACAGGTAAACGAATTGCCATCGGCTTTAACCTTTCCTATACCGACACCGTCCAAGAACTTAAAAGTGATATCCGGCAAGGTGCATTCGGAAAACCGCTCTGTTTTAAAAATATCGTCCTCTGGCCCCGAACACCGGCGTATTATACCCGTTCTGCTTGGGCTGGGAAGGCTTTCGGCCCAAACGGAGAAAAGATTATGGATAGCGTCGCCAACAATGCTACCTCGCACTTTTTACACCATATGTATTATTTACTAGGACCGGAAGCAGAGGAGAGTGCACGGTTAAAAGATGTCACCGCAGAGCTCTATAAAGCCAATGACATCGAGACGTTCGACACATGCGCCATGCGCGCGCATACGTTAGATGGCGTTGAAATTCTATACTTCGCTTCACACGCCGTTCAACAAGTTGTTCAACCCATCTTTCACTTTAAATTTGAACATGCCACCGTCATCCATGACATGAATCAAGGCGATGGCGCACGCATTGAAGCTCGCTTCGCTGATGGCACGATGAAATCGTACTCGACCCCAAATGAGCATTCTTTTGCCAAGCTTCAAGTATGTTTTGAGGCCATACGCGGAGAGCGAGAGCGTATTTTATGCGGTCTCGATGCAGCGACCCCTCACGTCCAAACGATTGACGCGATGCATCGCTCTGTCCCTGATATTCCTGCCTTTCCACCAGAAATGATTCACGTGGAACAACACGATAAGCTCGTCTGGGTCCCAGAGCTTCAAGAAACGCTTGTACGCTGTTTTAACGAGGAAAAACTCCCAAGCGAATTAAACGTGCCGTGGAGCAAGGCAGGAAAAACAATGACCTTATAAACTTATCATTCCGTCGGAAATACCTCTGAGAGTAACATTACATTAAGGTTAAAAGCCCCTCCATCAGGGGCTTTTCTTCTACTTGACAAGAAGTAGTCAATTACGATACTGCGCTCTTGTCTTCCTTCAATGCCGTCGTCTTCGTTTCTAAAAATACCATTAAACCGAAAAGGCATAACCCCACAAACGTCACACCGCTCAACAAAAGAAATCCCGTCGTTAACTGACTACCTGCCAACGCAGACCCCATCAAACTATTGCTAAGAATACTTGCCAGCGATATCGCACTAAAGTACATCGACGAAGAAAATGCGAGGCGATGACGGAACAGCTGCTGGATAAACAACATTAAGCTCGTAAACAAACAAGCCGTATACACCGCGCCTAAGATTTGATTTAAAAAGAGGACAGGCAACGAGGTGAAGAAGAAAAAAATGCTGAAATAAACAATCCCGACAATCGTTCCATACAATAGCGTTATCCGCAAGCCAAACCGATCTGAAGCCCAGCCAGCAAGGGGAAATGCCAATAATTCAAACAATGGTGAAACAGCAAACACAGCGGCAAGCACCCACGGCGCATAAGACCGATCAATGTGAACAGACAGCAGTGTATCGACAGCAATATTGCCGGAAAACAACAAAATGACGAGCGAAAAGCCCAGTACGACAAACATCCATTGACCTTTCGCAGTCTTCGTCTTCTCCGTGTGTTCAGGCTGTTTTTTAGCGGGTTCTGTCAGCATGACCCTAGACAGGAAAAATAGGATGACGTATAAGAAAGCACTGATAAAGAAAAACATTTGGAAAGAAAACGCCGAAGCGAGAAACACGCCAATGGCCGGACCAATAATGTAGCCTACGGACACGGACATACGCACCGTAGACGTAAGGAGTCCTTCCATATGCCCGTGTTGATGCTTTTGAATACGCTCTTTTAAAATGGCGAAAGTGATGCCGCCATTTGAAATTTGCGTCAAGCTGCTCACGATCAAGAGAACCCATACATTTGGAAAGAAAGCAAAAAGAACGGTACGTAGCACGCCTAATAAAACCGTCAGTTCGACGAGGGCTTTTCGTTGACCTAACCGGTCTGCGAAGTGACCTACAGCCATGTTTAATAACGCCGTCCCAACGCCAATGATCGATAGAAGAAAAAAGACGGTCGTGACAGACGTGTTCATTTCCTCCATGATCCATAATGGATAGATCGGGACGAGCATCGCTGTTTGTAACGCTAAAACCCCATTGATGATAAATAACGACCGATAATCTGATTGCCGAAAGGTAAGGAGCATTGCTTGTAATTTGCTAATCTCTTTTGTCGGCAGGACAATCCCCCCTCGCTTTATATTTACTCAATGGCTTATACCTTCAGCAACGTCGTCACATGCTCATACGCACCTGCCACATCCTCCTGAAAGGCATAAAGATGGGATTGTGCGCGAGTGAGGGGCGTCAGATACAGCAAATAAGGGTTTAAATCGACCGCCTGTAACACCGCATCCAACGCTTTTTCCCTGTGATCAGCCTTTTGATAAGCGATACTTACGTTCATCCACAAATGGGCAAAATGCGCCTCTTCCTCAAGCGCCGTTTCTAGATGGTGAATGGCTTCGTCCACACGATTCAGCTTCATGTAGATCATACCGAGAACGTTATAAAGGGTCGGGTTCCAAAAAGGCTGGGTGGACAGGTTCAAGCCTTTTGTTAACGTCTCAAGCGCTTCTGTATATTGACCAGACCCAAGCTGAAACCGTGCTTTAAACGTCAGAGGAATTTTATTGTCCGGATCGAGGGAAATGGCATGATCGATCGCTTGAAAGGCTTTGGCTCGCTCCCCCGCCACCATATAAGCGAGCGCTGTATACCACCACGTTGCCGCATCATCCGGGGAGCTGCGCAACTCGTCTTGCAGCCGCTGGAAATACGCCTCATTTTTCGTGCGCAAATGCGTTTCTTGTTCCAAATAGCCAAAATGATGAACATAAATATAGGAGATCACTGGCATCATGCCTACGCGGCTTAATGAATAATTGACGGTTTCATGAATGTCCTTCTCATAACGGATATCGTTACGATTTGGGAACAGGCGCGTCACTGGAAAGGACGACCACCGACCATTGGGATAATAATTTTGAATTAAAAAAGCATAGCTTTGCTGACGATTTTTGAGTAAATTCGGCAGGCGTGCCCTACTCTCGTGTGATAGCGCTTCATCTGAATCGAGAAAAAGGATCCAATCCTCCGTCGCATAGTCAATGGCTAAATTCCGCGCTTTCCGAAAACTAAATGCTTCATGAGGATAGTGATACACCTTCGCGCCAAAACGATCAGCTATCCGCTTCGTTGCAAACGAAGACCCGCTGTCAATGAGGATGATTTCATCCGCGACATCAACAACACTGTGTAGGCACCGCACGAGCGACAAACCATCATTTTTCGTCAAAATGCATACACTGACTCCCATAAACAATCTCCTTTCCCCTACTAAATGTAAGCTATCATACCACCTTTTTTATCGTCTATCAATTCCGAAATTTTTAAACATAACATTATTTATGAACCTAGTCACTAAACTCTTATGATACTCGACCTTTCCAAGCCAAAAGGTCTTCCGATTAATATGAAAACCGAATCTGGATCACCTGCACGTCATGCATCCTATTCGTTCCCTTGTTGTTCAATGCGTTTAATCATGGACAAGATTTCTTAAACGATTCATCTCTTAATAAAAACATTGATGACACAAAGAAGGCCCCCTGCATTGAGAGGACCTCACGTTTATGCCTGTACAGCCGCTTTCGCTTCCGTCTGTTTATCACGAAAGCCGACAGTGAAAAACAACAGCGACAGAAGGGCAATCCCGGCTGGAATGAGCCAAAACACTGGCCACTGTCCAAGCGTCATGACGCCGTCAGCACCAGCGAAGACACGGTACAATTGGCCTCCGCTCGTCGCGCCTAAAAATACCCCGAGCCCTTGCGTCGCAAAGACGAGAAGCGTCTGAGCTTGCGCTTTGGCGTGCTTTGGCGATTTTTCCTGCGCGTACATAAAGCCGGTCACAAAACAAAAGTTAAAACAAATCCCGTGCAAGGCAATACCACCGATCAACAGCCATTCCCACCCCATACCGGCACCAACAGCAAAAATAACGTACCGAAGAGACCAGGCAAGAATGCCGATGATAAACATCCATTTAAAGCCTAAGCGTTTGAGAAAAAACGGCACCATGAGCATAAAGATAAATTCCGTCACTTGACCGATGCTCATGACACTGCTGATCGCCTTCATATCGGTCTCCCCTAGAAATGGCGACGTAAACGAATAGTAAAAGCCCATTGGAATGGAGATTAACACAGACGCAATGATAAAGACGAAAAAGTGGCGATCTTTCAGCAGCCCCCATGCGTCCTTAAACAATAAATCGTTCAGCGAAAACGGTTTTCCTTTTGCCGGCGGCGGCGTGTGCGGCAGTGTTAATGCGTAGGCGCTGTAAATGATCGACGCGACCCCTGCCAACACAAAAATACTCGTATCCGAAGACAAACCAGAAAAACCGACGACCATTCCGCCGACGACCCAGCCAAGCGTACCAAAGCTTCGCACAAATGGAAATTTTGCGTCATCGCTCATATTATGAAAGGAAATCGTATTCATCAACGCCTGTCCCGGCATATTTAACAGCATATAAACAAACAACACAACCGCAAACAGCTGGCCAGCCTGCGATTGAATTAAATAAGGAACGATTAATAATAAAACCCCTCCGAGCAAGTGCAACACCGATAGCACCTTTTGCGAAGGAAAAAAGCGATCGACGAGCATTCCTAAAAGGATCGGCGACAGCATCGCTGCCAAGGCACCAAAGGAATACATTGTACCTATCCATTCCCCTAAGCCGTGTGTGGCAAGGACAAGCCCTGCTGTCACATACCATGAGCTCCGGACAAACAGCTCTAAAAACATCATCGTACTCAAACGGAACGTCATCAAACGTGTTTGTAGCAAGGTTATGTCTCCTTTTTAATTTTAACGTGTTTAGCCAAGAAGTCTCCATCTTCAGCGATAAGGTAGAGATGAATTGGCTTTCGGTCAAGTACGTCTTTTTAGACGTACTAATTGACCGAACGTATGTTATCATAAGAGTATGAAGTGTTCTTTGAAAACTGGATATATGAGGTTGCATAGAGAAACTAATCATGCGAAAACCAAGCGAATCCTTCCATGCGTAAAATATCCAAGGTACGAAAGAAACTCCGAATCGTCGGACATCTAGGCAGGAACTTCCCAAAGTAACGCTCATGGAGACGAAAGGTTGCTTTCGTCGTGGAAGTGAGAAGCTCCCACTTCAAGCGAAGGCTAAGTGGTGAGTAGTTCACAATAGTACACCTATCGTACACCATTGCCTCAAAAACACAATAGAAAAAGCACCCTCAAATATGACTTTGAAGATGCTTGGGTTTGTTATGTATGGCGGAGGAAGAGGGATTCGAACCCCCGCGAGCCGTGAAGCCCCTGTCGGTTTTCAAGACCGATCCCTTCAGCCAGACTTGGGTATTCCTCCGTGCCGACAAAGAATAATATATCATTATCGGCCAAGCATGTCAAATACTCTTTAAGAATTTTTTTCGATTTTTTCACGCATGCCCATATACGGTCTGAGGGCCTCTGGGATCATGACGGAACCGTCGGCCTGCTGATAGTTTTCTAAGACCGCTGCCACTGTACGTCCAACCGCTAAACCAGATGCATTTAACGTATGCACATGTTCAGGCTTACCATTTTCTCGGCGCATCCGAATATTCGCCCGGCGTGCTTGGAAATCCTCCGTATTACTGCTAGAAGAAATCTCACGGTACGTATTGTAGCTAGGCAGCCACACTTCGATGTCATACGTTTTTGCAGCAGAGAACCCGAGATCGCCAGTACACAAATTTACGACGCGATAAGGCAATTTGAGCGCTTTTAAAATTTCTTCAGCGTGACCCGTCAGCTCTTCTAACGCTTCATAAGATTTCTCTGGCGGGACAAAACGGACCAATTCGACTTTATTAAATTGGTGCAGACGGATCAGCCCGCGTGTGTCACGTCCGGCAGCGCCAGCCTCAGAGCGGAAGTTCGTGCTGAAGGCGACGAAATCTTTCGGGACGTCTTCCTCTTTTAAAATTTCGTCACGGTACAAGTTTGTCACGGGCACTTCTGCCGTCGGGATCAGAAAGTAATCCTCGTCTTCAATCGCAAAGACGTCCTCAGCGAATTTCGGAAACTGCCCTGTACCTATCAGGCTGTCACGGTTCACTATTTGTGGCGGAATGACTTCCTCATAGCCGTGATGCTCTGCGTGATAATCCATCATGAAATTGAGCAATGCCCGCTCTAGACGGGCACCTAAGCCTTTATAAAAGACAAAGCGGCTTCCAGTCACTTTTGCTGCCCGCTCAAAGTCGAGCAAGTCTAAATCACTAGCGATATCCCAATGCGCCTGTGGCGTAAAGGAAAATTCGCGCGTCTCCCCCCACTGCCGGACTTCCACATTGTCGTCTTCAGTTTCGCCGGTCGGAACGCTTTCGTGCGGCACATTCGGTACGCGCAGCATAACAACCTCAATCTGTGCTTCGACTTCGCGCAGTTCGTCATCGAGCGTCTTAATCTGATCGCCAACTTTCCTCATTTCGACGATCAGCTCATCTGCATTTTCGCCTTTTTTCTTCAACTGAGGGATTTGCTTAGACACTTCATTTCGCCGGCCTTTTAACTCTTCAACAGATTGAATAAGCTCCCTTCGCTTTTCATCAAGCGCTACAGCTTTTTCAAGACCAAAGGTGTCTCCACGCTTTTGAAGCTGTTTAACAATATCATCAAACTCGCTGCGGACGACTTTCATATCTAACATGTGACCCTTCCTCCTTTATCAATGATTTGCTTGAATCGCCTTTAAAAACGAAAAAAAACACCCACCCCTATGAAAAGGGACGAGTGTTGACCCGCGTTGCCACCCCGCTTGAAAGCTGTCTGCTTTCCGCTCTCACCAGATAACGGCTGGCCGCCGGTCCTTCTTTCAAAGGCCGTTCAAGAAGTGGATTCCCCCTGGCTTTTTACCGGTTCACAGCAACCACCGGCTCTCTGGAAAAAAGACATAGGTACTAGCTTCTCTCAATACGTTTATAGCTCTAGTATAACGAGTTGTTTCATCAAAAGCAAACAGACTATGCCGAAAGCGCTGCTTTTGATTGTTGCACAAGCTTTAAAAAATGTTCAGTCATGCGGTGATCCCCGGTAAGCTCAGGGTGAAAAGCGGTCGCCAGCCAATGCTTCTGCTGCACCGCAACGATGCGTTCCCCAAGACGGGCGAGGACGTTCACTTCCGAGCCAACGGACACAATGGACGGCGCACGGATAAACACAGCTTCAAATGCGTCGGCAACCCCTTCGATGTGTAAGGTTTCTTCAAAGCTTTCCCGTTGCCTGCCGAAAGCATTCCTTTCGACGGTCATGTCGATCAGACCAAGATGCACGTGATCACTGTTTTGAATGCGCGCCGCCAGCATGATGAGCCCTGCACATGTGCCAAACACAGGCTTCTCCTCGGCAAAGGATTTCAGCGGCTCAATGAAGCCATATGCATCCATCAGCTTGCGAATTGCTGTGCTTTCCCCACCAGGAATAATTAAGCCGTCAATCGACGCTAATTGATCCGGTGTTTTAACGGTCAGCGCTCGCGCACCCAACGCTTCTACCGCCCGTACGTGCTCTCGAAATGCACCTTGTAAGCTTAATACGCCAATCGTGATGTCCATCGCACCGCACTCCTTTGTTTACTGACTCCGGTCTTGCATCCGGTCTTCTGCGCCCAAACGACCAATCTCTAGTCCTGGCATTGCTGCACCCAAGTCTTTTGACAGCTGAGCAATACGCTCATAATCTTGATAATGCGTCGTTGCTTCAACAATCGCACGCGCATATTTTTCCGGATTAGACGATTTAAAGATCCCTGAACCGACGAAGACACCGTCTGCACCAAGCTCCATCATTAACGCTGCATCGGCAGGCGTCGCAATGCCACCTGCGGCAAAGTTAACAACAGGAAGACGACCATTTTCACGGATCTCCAGCAACAACTCATAAGGTGCACCAAGATTCTTCGCTTCAGTCATCAGCTCGTCCGGTGACATCGACGAAATCTGACGGATTTGCGATTGCACTTTTCGCATATGACGAACCGCTTCGACGATGTTTCCAGTCCCAGGTTCACCCTTTGTCCGCAGCATCGACGAGCCTTCGCCAATTCGACGTGTTGCTTCACCGATGTCACGGCATCCACAAACGAAAGGCACGGTGAAGCCACGCTTATCAATGTGAAATTCCTCATCTGCAGGCGTGAGCACTTCACTCTCATCGATATAGTCGACGCCCATCGATTCCAATACACGTGCTTCTGTAATATGTCCAATACGCGCTTTCGCCATGACAGGCACACTCACCGCGTTTAATACCTCTTCTACAATGGTAGGATCAGCCATACGCGCAACCCCACCTGCAGCGCGAATATCCGAAGGGACACGCTCTAACGCCATGACAGCGACGGCCCCTGCCGCTTCGGCAATTTTCGCTTGTTCTGCATTGACGACGTCCATAATGACGCCACCCTTTTGCATTTCTGCCATTCCTCGTTTCACCCGATCCGTTCCTGTCCGACCCATAGTTGATCCCCTCCATGACTTTCGTAGTAAATGTTGTTTGATGCTTTATTTTAACGCAATGTCGCATGAAAAGCTAGGTCGTCCGGACTCGTTCCTTAAGAAAAGAGACCACTAATGCCTGATACAATCGTTTCCCAAAGGCCAGCAAAGAAGCTGCCAATTGCCCTGAATGTCAAGACAAACCAGTTTGCCTTTTCGACAGGTTCCTGCGTCACGACGTCGACAGAAGCAAACGATTGTTCAGGACCTTGGATAAATCCGTAATCGATGTCACCGCTATATTCAACAGTCATCTGACCAACGACAGCCCCTTCTTCAACAGGCGCAGCAACGTTGTCTTTAGACATTTGATATACAGGCTTAAAGACGTCCTCCACCTTTTCGTCTTTGCTCGTCACGACCGTTAATGGTGCATTGGTCGCGATGCCTACAGCTTCTTCCTTTCCTTGATGAACAGGAAGGCTTTGCTTCTCTTCAGACGTGTACCCTGCAGGATACAGCTCGGTTTTTTCAAACTGATTAAATCCATAATCTAACAATTTCGCTGTTTCTTCAAAACGTTTATCGTTGTCGCTCGTTTTCATGACGACGGAGATGAGACGGACACCATTTCGTTCTGCTGTTCCGGTAAAACAGGCTCCCGCAAGATCGGTATAACCTGTCTTCAGACCATCGACGCCCTCATATTCGTGATTTAGACCTGGAAGCATACGGTTCCAGTTGATCATATCAATCGCATCGCTCGTCCCTTCACGGAACGTCATTCTCGCGATACTTGACGTTTCCAGCACTTCTGGGTATTCCGTAATTAAATGATGTGCTAGAATCGCCGTACTGCGGGCAGATAACATATTGTCGGCATTCGCACTTGTTCCTTCCGGATGCTTTCCGTTTAAGCTGGCATTATTCAGTCCAGTGGTATTGACGAATTGATAGTCTGGCAAGCCGAGCTCGCCTGCCCGCTCATTCATCTTCTTAACAAACGCACCTTCTGTCCCTTCCAGTGCTTCAGCGAGGGCAATGGTCGCACCGTTCGCCGAATAGATTGCCATGGCTTCATAAAGCTCCTTGACGTTATACGTCCCTCCTTGGCGAAGAGGTACGTTGGAAAGACTCCGATTTTGGGAGATCTCATAGGCATAATCTGAAATCGTCGTTTCCTGATCCCACGCCATCCTTCCTTCTTCAATCGCCTCTAAGATCAAAAACTCGCTCATCATTTTTGTCATTGATGCTGGCGGAAGCGTCAAATCTATATTTTTTTCATATAAAATTCGCCCTGTCTCTGCCTCAAAGACAACTGCGGATTCCCCTTCAATCTCTGGACCTGCTGCATATGTACTTGGCATTTGAACGATTTGAATGAGAGAGGCAAAGCTCATGAGAAAAATAAGCTGTATCAGCCCCCAGCGTTTTATCCGTTTCATAGGTTTCCTCCATTTATTTACAAAATAATCATATGTTTTTTTAAGTAACTTTCCCTGTGTCCCCCCTAGGACATACCTATTTAGTGTATCACATCTCATTTTAATCGACGACGATTCTAAAGAATGATTTTTTTACCAAATAAAAAAGAGTGCAGACAAAGTCATATAGACCTTATCCACACTCTGAAATGTAATTGATCAAAGAGAATAATTCGGTGATTCTTTCGTAATTTGAATATCGTGTGGGTGACTCTCACGTAAGCCCGCACCTGTCATACGAATAAATCGAGCGTCTTCACGCAACGAATGAAGACTCGGCGTCCCACAATAGCCCATTCCTGAGCGTAAGCCACCAATCAACTGATGAATTGTGTCGGCTAGCGGACCTTTGTAAGGAACACGTCCTTCGATGCCTTCAGGGACAAGCTTTTGATTATTTTCCTGGAAATAACGATCTTTACTTCCTTGCTCCATGGCGCCAACTGAACCCATACCCCGATAGACTTTAAACTGTCTGCCTTGGAAAATTTCTGATTCTCCTGGGCTTTCAGCCGTTCCAGCAAATAGACTTCCAAGCATGACTGCATTACCGCCAGCAGCCAATGCTTTGACTACATCACCTGAGAATTTCACACCACCGTCAGCAATAATTGTGGCTCCGAGCTTTCTTGCTTCTGTAGCACAATCGTATACAGCTGTAATCTGTGGTACACCCACACCAGCAATAACACGGGTTGTACAAATAGAGCCTGGACCAATGCCGACTTTTACAATGTTGGCGCCTGCTTCAACGAGTGCGCGCGTACCTTCTGCAGTAGCAACATTTCCAGCAATAATATCCAAATCAGGATGAAGGCTACGAATTTCCTTTACTTTTTCCAATACTCCTTTGGAATGACCATGAGCAGTATCGATGACGACAACGTCAACGCCAGCTTTAACGAGCTTCTCAACACGCTGCACTGCATCCTTTGTCACACCGACGGCTGCTCCGACAAGCAATCGACCATATGGATCCTTAGCCGAAGAAGGAAATTCAATCACTTTTTCGATGTCTTTAATGGTAATTAACCCTTTAAGAATTTTGTTATCATCGACGAGCGGCAGTTTTTCAATTTTATGCTGTTGCAAAATACGCTCAGCTTCTTCAAGCGTCGTTCCCACTGACGCAGTGACTAAATTTTCTTTCGTCATCACATCATTAATGCGGATGGAATAGTCCTGGATAAAACGTAAATCACGATTCGTTAAAATCCCAACAAGCTGCTGCTCATTTTCATTGTTTACGATAGGTACACCAGAGATGCGGTATTTTCCCATAAGGTGCTCAGCGTCTGCCACTTGATGATCAGGAGTCAGAAAAAACGGATCAGTAATGACACCACTTTCAGAACGCTTTACCTTGTCCACTTCTTCAGCCTGCTGATCTTGGGACATATTTTTATGAATAATCCCAATACCTCCCTGTCTTGCCAGAGAGATGGCTAGGGCGGATTCGGTGACCGTATCCATGCCTGCACTCAAAATAGGGATGTTTAAACGAAGCCTCTCAGAAAGCGCCGTCGAAACATCCACCTGATTAGGCAAAACTTCCGATTTTGCGGGCATTAACAACACATCATCAAACGTGAGTCCTTCTTTTGTAAATTTTTCTTCCCACATGTCACTCCATCCTCCCTGCACTTTCGTCCTAAATATTATTAGTAGCTTAACAATTGGTTAAACTACTGTCAAGAAGCCGTCTCATGTTTAATTATTCTGTCAACCCTGCGCAATCAAGGAGTGATTTTTATCCGATTCTTTACAGCATTATGGCAGGATGCGGTAAGATATCAGTCCGCAGCCCATGCTCAAAAATACCTTTCCCACCAATACTCAAAGAAAGGCTTTGACAACCCTCAAGCGCAAAGCTATACAAATTGCTATCCATTCATGCACTACTTAGAGCTTGGTCGTACCTATTACGAACAAGCTGCACTTGCACCAATGGCGATCCAGCCCAATCTTTTGTTTTATGGCATGAGCCAGATTTTAAAAGCATGCCTACTCACCGTAGACCCTGCTTTTCCTGGTTCTACCTCGGTGATGGCGCACGGGTTATCTACACGCCGGCGCAAGAAACAGCATTATGAATTTATCGACGACGAAGTGAAAGTCCAAAAAAACGGCCTGTTCCCTCATTTTTGCTATCATTTATTTCAAATGAAACGGATGGAAGGCCATAAATTTTCAATGCTTTATCTTTTGCAACGAATCCCAGAGCTTCAACCTCTGTTTTCAACGATGAAGGGTGAAAGTGCGCAAATGGCGGTGGAAACTATAGACGAAGGGGCAGTGTTGCGGCACCACTCCTCCTTGCTGGATGAACTGCATATGACCTCTGGGCATTATGCTCGTTTTTTAAGCTCTTGCTTCAAACAGAATATTGTCGTTGAGGAGCATTCGCGAGACAGGGCGGTCGACATCAAAGGTTACACGATACAACACCCATATTACGCGGCACCTCTTCAGTTTGATATTCGCCATGAGCAATGGTATTTACCTAAGCTGCGCACTCATTTTACACAGCTACCTGAAGTCGCCGTCCATTACATGCTGCTGTACAACCTCAGTATGATTGCTCGCTATGAAACAAGCTGGTGGATGGACGTTTTACACACACATGCAGGCGAAGATTTTCCGTACATTAGTGAATTTCTGTACGTGACTTCTGTGAAAATGCCGATATACGTTTTATCGTTTCTAAAAGAAGGCGAGCCATCAGCTTAACGATTGAATCGTCAACCCGTCTTTCTGATTTAAAGGAAAAATTTTGTCAGTCTCCACCATTCGCACAAGCGGGGTTAGGAGCGTCTTTTCATCAACGTATATGATTTCTGCCAGTGATCCGTCTGATAAACGAACGCGCGTTCCGATTGAATAATCCATTAAGCTCTGCAAAAGAATTTGAATGGTTTTCGTGTCCAATGCACCATATTTCTGGCGCAGCATTCCTCCGACTGCATGGTAAGGTGTAAGTCCTCGTCTGTAATTTCGATCTGCTGTGAGTGCTAAATAAACATCCGCTACAGCGATAATCTTACCATAAGGATGTAGCTGGCTATCCGCAAGCTGCAAAGGATATCCCGATCCATCAAGACGCTCATGATGTTGAAACGTCGCTAAACGGATATCCTCCGAAAAACTTGCGTCTTTCCGAAGCACCTGATAGCTAATGAGCGGATGCTGTTGAATCAGTTGACGCTCTGACGGCAAAAGAGAAGTATTTTTCTTCAAAAGGTAATCTGGAACCTTAGCCATGCCGAAATCACCGAACAAGCCAGCATAACCAATTTCTTTACATTTAACAGTATCATAGCCTAACTTATGCGCCAGATACGAAGACAGCATGGCGACGGCCACTGCATGTGCAGGAACATAGCTTTTAGGCTGATCTAAATGACAGCCAATAAAGAAAATCTCCTTCGGTTGACGTACAGCTTCTTTTAGACAACGGTCAACCAAAGGCCGAAGCACGTGCAAGTCTGGCTCTCCCCCGTTTTTAAAATCGTAAAAAATGTGATCATACCGATCAATTGTTTGGCAAAATAGCTTTTGAAACAGAGAGGACGTCTGGTTGTTCGTAAACTTTTTTTTAGGCTGCTCGACCATAGGCGTAAACGATGTACCGTCATCTTTCAACCGATGCACTTCGACCTCAGGAACGAGAAACGTTTGTAAAAATTCAATGTCATCATTGGTCAACACTGTGTTTTCCTTTATAAGCGGATCCAAGGTCTTTAAATAAACATCGCGTGCGACAACACAGCCTTCCTGCAATTGCGAAACAGGTACTTTCATAAAATGCTCCTTTATGTCCAGGCGAGTGACTTTTTACTTATTATTTTATGACGAAATCTCGAATTTTCCAAGACTAAGGGCGCATAAATATTTTATTATAAATAAGTTTACAGATAAAACAAGGGATGCCTACTGAAAAGCCTCTGCCAAAAAAATGGGCAGAGGCTTGCAATTCCTTATTAAAGTGGGTCACTCATCGTTGTCATGACTGTCCTCTGAAGATTCATGGGCTTCACCTTCTACAATTTCACCCTGATCTGCTTCTTCATCATCCGTCGGCTCTTCTTCCTCGACAGTCGCAACGGTCGCGACCTTTTCATCTTCACCTAGACGAATCAGCCGTACCCCCTGCGTGTTTCTTCCCATCGATGAAATGCCGTCAACGGCCATACGAATCAAGACACCGCTCGCCGTAATGAGCATTAAATCTTCTTGTCCAGACACCGTTTTCGTTGCCACGACTGAACCATTTTTTTCTGTCACGTTACACGTTAAAATACCTTTTCCGCCACGGCTTTGCAGGCGGTATTCTTCTGCAGGCGTCCGTTTGCCGTAACCTTTTTCAGTCACAATTAATACATCGTCGTCTGCTTCAAGAATCTCCATCCCAATCACTTGGTCTTCTGATGACAGGGAGATGGCACGCACACCGGTCGCTGTTCGTCCCATGGAACGAACGTCTGCTTCTTGGAAACGAATCATCATCCCATGGCTTGTCCCGACAACGATATCTTTGTTCCCATCGGTCAATTGAACATTGATGAGTTCATCATCTTCACGTAACGACAGGGCGATTAAGCCACCTTTACGAATGTTTGAAAACGCAGAAAGTGGTGATCTCTTCGCAATCCCGCGCTTTGTCGCAAAGAATAAAAACCAGTCATCGACATAATCATCGACCGCGATCATCGCGTTAACCCATTCTTCCTTTTCAATATCAAGCAGATTGATTAACGGCAAGCCTTTCGCCGTCCGGCTGAACTCAGGAATTTCGTAGCCCTTCGCCTTGTACACTTTGCCTCGATTTGTAAAGAAAAGCAACGTCGAGTGGGTGGAGGTCGTTAATAAATGCTGAACAAAGTCATTCTCATTTGTGTTCATTCCTTGAATGCCTCTTCCGCCACGCTTCTGATTTTTATACGTAGACAACGGCAGACGTTTGATATACCCATTATGCGTCAATGTCACGACAATCTGACTGCGAGGGATTAAATCCTCATCCTCAATCATATCGTAGCCAGCTGCTGCAATTTCCGTACGGCGTTCGTCTCCGTATCGTTGCTTGACTTCCAAAAGCTCTTCACGAATGATCTCTAAAACCTTTTCTTCATCTGCAAGAATCGCTTTTAATTCAGCGATGAGTTCAATAAGCTCTTTATATTCTTGCTCGATCTTCTCGCGCTCTAATCCGGTTAAACGTTGGAGCCTCATATCTAAAATGGCCTGAGCCTGCTTTTCTGAGAGGCCGAATTGCTCCATAAGTCCGTTGCGAGCGATATCGGTCGTACGTGAAGCGCGGATCAAAGCAATCACTTCATCTAGGTGGTCAAGTGCAATGCGTAGACCTTCTAAAATGTGAGCACGTGCCTCTGCTTTCCGAAGTTCATACGCAGTACGGCGCCGAATGACATCTTTTTGATGTTCAAGATAATAATAAAGACACTGTTTTAACGTTAATACTTTTGGATAGCCATCGACGAGCGCGAGCATATTAATTCCATAATTTGTTTGAAGTGACGTATGCTTATATAAATTATTTAATAGCACATTGGCATTCGCATCTTTTCGGAGCTCAATGACAACCCGCATGCCTTCCCGATCCGATTCATCTCTTAAATCGGTAATTCCATCAATGCGTTTTTCTCGAACGAGCTCGGCAATTTTTTCAACAAGCTTTGCTTTATTTACTTGAAACGGAAGCTCCGTTACGACAATCATAGATTTGCCGTTCGGCTGCTCAATAATTTCTGTTTTTGCTCGGATCGTAATTGATCCTCGTCCCGTTTCATAAGCTTTTCGAATGCCAGAGCGACCAAGAATGATCCCTGCTGTTGGAAAATCCGGACCTGGTATGAGCTCCATCAATTCAGCGATCGTAATGTCAGGATCCTTACTTAAAGCGAGTACACCGTCAACGAGTTCACCCAAATGATGCGGAGGAATATTCGTTGCCATACCGACAGCAATACCAGCAGCGCCATTTAACAGTAAATGCGGTATACGTGCCGGCAGTACGACTGGCTCCTTTTCAGAACCGTCGTAGTTGTCTCGATAATCAATGGTGTCTTTATTGATATCTCGTATCATTTCCATAGAGATTTTCGACATTCGTGCCTCAGTATAACGCATCGCTGCTGCCATATCGCCGTCGACAGATCCGAAGTTGCCATGACCGTCGACAAGCATATATCGATAGTTAAAGTCTTGCGCCATTCGAACCATCGTATCATACACCGCTGAGTCACCGTGAGGATGGTATTTACCGATCACGTCACCGACGATCCGTGCTGACTTTTTGTGGGGCTTGTCCGCCGTCATACCTGAATCATTCATTGAGTATAGAATGCGGCGGTGGACAGGCTTCATGCCATCTCGGACGTCTGGCAAAGCTCGTGAGACGATAACACTCATGGCGTAATCCATAAAGGACGTACGCATTTCTTTGCTTATATTAATTTCTTGCACTTTAGGTCGTTCTTGATCGGCCATAGTGGACTAGACCTCCTCCTGCATTAAACATCCAGATTTTTAACGTACTGGGCGTTTTCCTGGATGAAAAGCCTTCTCGGTTCAACTTTGTCACCCATGAGAACGTCAAAAATCTCATCGGCTTCGATCGCATCCTGTAAACTTACCTGGAGCATTGTCCGTGATTCGGGATTCATCGTCGTCTCCCAAAGCTGCCCTGCGTTCATTTCACCAAGCCCTTTATAGCGTTGCAAACTCGGTTTTGGCGAAGCATTCAACTCGGCAAGGGTTTGTTCCATTTCCCGATCATTGTATGCATATTGCACATGCTTGCCTTGGGTAATTTGGTATAGTGGCGGCTGGGCGATATACACGTAGCCATGCTCTAAAAGCGGGCGCATATACCGATAGAAAAACGTCAAAAGAAGCGTGCGGATATGAGCACCGTCGACATCGGCATCTGTCATAATGACGATTTTATGATATCTTGCTTTTTCAATTGTAAAATCTTCCCCTATGCCTGTACCAAGCGCTGTAATAATCATTCGTACTTCATTGTTGGACAAAATTTTATCTAACCGGGCTTTTTCAACGTTCAAGATTTTTCCGCGCAATGGCAAAATCGCCTGGAAATGACGATCCCGACCTTGCTTTGCCGAGCCTCCCGCAGAGTCACCCTCTACGATGTACAGCTCAGAAATTTGCGGATCCCTCGAAGCACAGTCAGCCAGCTTACCAGGCAAATTGCTAATTTCAAGGGCACTTTTACGATGCGCTAAATCACGTGCTTTTTTAGCGGCAATCCGCGCTCTTGAAGCGAGAAGGCCTTTCTCGACAATTTGTTTGCCTACCGTCGGATTCTCAAATAAAAAGGATTCAAAGGCGGCGGAAAACACGTTATCTGTAATCGTCCGTACCTCGCTATTACCTAGCTTCGTCTTCGTTTGCCCTTCAAATTGAGGATCAGGGTGCTTCACGGAAACAATCGCAGTCAACCCTTCACGAACATCATCCCCAGTTAAGTTAGGGTCATTTTCCTTGAACATGTTTTTCTTACGCGCGTAGTCATTAATGACGCGTGTTAATGCGGTTTAAAACCGAATTCATGCGTCCCGCCCTCAAAGGTATGAATGTTGTTTGCAAAGGAATAAATATTACTTGTAAAGTCGTCATTGTATTGGAGAGCTACCTCAACCTGAATACCGTCTTTCTCACCTTCCACATAAACAGGTTCTTCATGAACGACTGTTTTTGTACGGTTCAAATGCTCTACGTAAGAAGAAATACCACCTTCGTAATGGTACGTGTTACTCGTTTCTTCTTCCGTTCGCTTATCGGTAATAACGAGCGTCAGGCCTCGGTTCAAGAAGGCTAATTCGCGTGTGCGATTTCGCAACGTTTCAAAATTGAACTCTATTGTTTCTGTAAAGATCGACGTATCCGGTGTAAAGTGGATACGAGTTCCTGTCACATCAGTTGTTCCAATCGCCTTTAAATCTTCATCAGGAACCCCTTTTTTATATGATTGAAAATAGATCTCTCCGTCTCTGTGGACATATACCTCTAGCGAAGAACTGAGGGCGTTGACTACGGAAGCTCCCACGCCATGCAGACCCCCGGATACTTTGTAGCCACCGCCGCCAAATTTTCCTCCGGCGTGCAGGACTGTCATGATGACTTCAACAGCAGGGCGCCCCATTTTTTCTTGTATACCGACTGGGATGCCACGGCCATTATCAATGACAGTAATGCTATTGTCCTTTTCAATGACCACTTCAATCTTTGAACAATATCCGGCAAGCGCTTCGTCAATGCTGTTGTCGACAATTTCCCACACTAGATGGTGAAGCCCTCGTTCATTAGTCGCCCCAATGTACATCCCTGGTCGTTTTCGAACGGCCTCTAGCCCTTCTAGTACTTGGATTTGACTTTCATCATAGGTGGCTTGTTCAGCTGCATTATGTTCACTCGTCAATTCAATCACCCGCATTCCCTTTACATTTCACTACTCTTAAGCAGCACTCTCGCCGTTCAAAATGATCGGTCTTAACCATCTCCCTCCAGCTCTTGAACATTGTCTAAATCATGTATCATTTGTGATCGCTTTTTCAGCGTAGCCGACGAGAGTGGAGAGTAAAAGACAGCATCTTTCGTAACAACAATCGATTTTGGTGACCCTTCAGAAATTTCGTGTACAAGTCCGCATTTTTGGTTTTCTGCGATAAACTCCTGTGTCATTTCAGACGATTCTAGGAGACTATTGTCCAAAATTGCAATGACATCTTGAGTCCGAACGACTGTGTCTTCTCCTAGGTGAATAAACATGACCGCTCACCTCATTTTCATAATGGTTCCTTGATGCACCGCAAACATCGATGCTCGTTGAATCGTCTCGTGATCAATCCCTTCCACACTGGTCGTCGTTACAAAGGTTTGTACTTTCCCTTGAATCGTGTTTAATAAATGGGATTGTCGCGAATCGTCCAATTCGGATAAGACATCATCAAGTAAGAGAATTGGATATTCTCCTACTTCCTGCCGAATCAACTCTAACTCCGCTAGTTTTACAGACAATGCAGCCGTTCTTTGCTGTCCTTGAGAGCCGTAAGTTTGAACTTCTTTCTCATTGACATAAAAAAGCAAATCGTCACGGTGCGGTCCAATTAACGTGGTACCGCGCTCGATTTCCTTTTCTCGCATCGCTTCAAATCTTTCCATATACTCTTTTTCTAGTGTCGCCAATTCTTCATGCTCTGATACCTTTAAAGAAGGGGCGTACGTAACGGTAAGCGACTCACGCTGTTCTGTGATTCCGGCATGCACAGGTGCCGCCAATTCTTGCAGTAAGCGGACAAAGGCAAATCGTTTCTCCGTTAAGTGCGCCGCCGCTTTCGAAAGCTGTTCAGTGAGTACATCTAAGGTCAACATGTCCCCATTTGACCGCTGCAACTTTTTCAAAAGCTGGTTTCGTTGCTTAAGAATTTTCACGTAGGTCGATAGATGATGCATGTATATCGGGCTTACCTGTCCGATCTCCATATCTAAAAATCGTCGACGAACTTGAGGACTGCCTTTTACAAGATTCAAATCTTCAGGTGCAAACATCACTACGTTTAAAGCCCCGAGGTAAGTACTTAGCTTCTTTTGCTCGAGTTGATTCAAACGAGCTTTCTTGCCTTGCTCCGATATAACAAGCTTCATTGATATATTGCCGTTCTTTTTCTGGATGTCCCCTTCTATTTTAGCATAACTTTCATCCCATTTGATTAATTCTTTATCTCTTGGCGTTCGATGAGATTTAGCCATTCCAAGAACATATGCAGCTTCCATGAAATTTGTTTTTCCTTGAGCATTTTCTCCAATAAACACATTTACTTCGGGGTCAAAAGCAATCTCTGCAGTAGAAATATTACGATAGTTCGTCAAAGCCAGCTGTTCAATATACACAAAGTACGCCCTCCCTAACGGACGTTGATCAGGCAAGATTTTCCTGATGGGAAGCTCACCTGATCTCCGGGATAAAGCTTTCGCCCCCGCCGGGATTCTAGCTCTCCATTGACTTCCACCGCATGTTCAGAAAGATAAATTTTAGCCATTCCCCCAGTACTAATTTCACCTACCAGTTGAAGAGCCTGCTGCAGTGTAATATACGGCGTTTCAATCCAAAGTGTTTCTTGTCTCATCCGATCGCTCACTTTCTTTCGCCTTTCCTCTGTGTAAAACCAATAAATTCAAGACGAATCAGTCCCTCTATTGTACTAAAGATTGAGTAAAGAGAAAAGAAACCAGTACGGCTCATCAGCCACACTGGTCAAAAAGATACGGACAGCGCTCATAAATTAAATTTGCTATTCCTGCATTAATGAGTTCGTACTGGAACGATCATGTACAAATTGCGCACATCATCGATACCTCGAATAACGAAAGGTCGCATCGCACCAGTAAAGTCAATCCGAATATCCGCACTATTAATGACTCTCAAGGCGTCCATCATAAATTTTGCTGAAAACGAAATCGTCAACGTATCCCCCTCACACACTTGGGCAGATACGGTTTCAATGACTTTACCAATCTCAGGTGAATTCGATGAAATTTTCACCTCATGTTCACCTTCAGAAATCGTTAATTTAACGACATTGTTTCGATCTTCTTTTGCGATGAGTGACGCCCGATCAATCGCCTGTAAAAATTCTTTTGTATTGACTTCAATGCTCGTTTTATTTGATTCGGGGATGAGCTTAGATGTATCTGGATAATTTCCTTCGAGCAACCGTGAAAAAAACAACAATTTTGGCGTCCGGAATAAAATTTGCCGCTCCGTCATGACAATATCGATGTTACGATCTGTATCACCTAAAATCTTACTTAGTTCAGTCAAACTCTTTCCTGGTATAACAACATTATGGCGTTCCCCGTCCCCGTCGTCAATCTTCGCTTGCCTTAACGCTAAACGATGGCTATCTGTTGCAGTACAGACGAGGTCGTTTCCATCAATTGCCCAGTTTACACCTGTCAAGATTGGTCGTGATTCCGACGTTGAAATTGAAAACGCGGTTTGCTTGATCATCGTTTTTAATAAATCGATTGGCATTCGATGAACTTGATCTTCCTCGATAGCCGGCAGTAAAGGATATTCATCAGCATCCATGCCATTCAGATTAAATTTTGCATTCCCAGATGAAATTTGCGTGTTCAAATGGGTCATGACTTCTATCGTTACGGTAGATGCAGGCAATTTTTTAACAATTTCTCCAAAATAACGAGCTTGAAGGACAATACTTCCAGCTTCAACGAGTTCGACTAAGGTTTCATCTTCCTCCTCCAGAGGGACAGTCGCTTCAATGGTTACGTCTGAATCACTACCTGTAAAAGTTACACCCTCACTAGTCGCTGTTATTTTAATTCCTGTCAATACAGGTATCGTCGTCCGAGGTGAGACGGCTTTTAATACATCTTGTACGGCTTCAATCAATTTATCTCTTTGGATTGAAAAGTGCATGTCGCATCCTCCTGGCATTGTTTCACAGACAAAAGGCTGCCTGCTGACATATATATTTATTTTAAAGAATAAAAGTAGTAGTACTCGTAGTAGGCGCTGTGGAATTGTGGATAAGATATAAAAACGTAACTGTACCAAGTTATCAACATGTGGACAAGGTGTGAATAAGAGCGACTCTTTTATCCACACTAATCACAAGCTTAAAAGCCTATAGTTGTTTTAAACTGGCGTGGATACCTTCGATTTTAGACTGTAGCTCTGCATCCTGTTTTAACAGGTGAGAGATTTTTTCATGGGCGTGAATGACAGTTGTATGATCTCGTCCGCCGAATTCTTCGCCAATCTTTGGCAAGGAGAAGTCCGTTAACTCTCTTGACAAATACATCGCAATTTGGCGAGGGAAGGCAATCGATTTTGTACGTTTTTTTGCTTTGAAATCCTCAAGTTTAATATTGAATTCCTGACCAACCGTTTGCTGGATATCATGAATTGTAATCGTTTTTGCTTTCTGATTTGGAATAATGCTTTTGAGCGCTTCCGCAGCTAAGTTAGCGTTAATGTCAGAATTAATTAACGAAGAATACGCCACGACACGAATTAACGCACCTTCAAGCTCGCGAATATTTGTATCAATTTGATTCGCGATGTACAGCATCACTTCATTCGGAATATCAAGCCCTTCAGCTTTCGCTTTTTTGCGCAAGATGGCGATCCGTGTTTCTAAATCAGGTGGCGTAATGTCTGTAATCAGTCCCCATTCGAAACGAGATCGAAGTCGGTCTTCCAGCGTAGGTATTTCTTTAGGTGGACGGTCGCTAGAAATGACGATTTGCTTACTTTCTTCGTGAAGAGCATTAAAGGTATGGAAAAACTCTTCTTGCGTTTGTTCTTTGCCGGCGAGAAATTGAATATCATCAATAAGCAGAACATCAACATTTCGATATTTATTACGAAAATCGACGCCGCGATTATCTCGGATTGCATTAATAAATTCGTTTGTGAATTTTTCCGTCGACAAATAGACAACCTTTGCTTGGGGATTATGATCTTGTACATAATGGCCGATCGCATGCATTAAGTGCGTTTTTCCAAGACCGACCCCGCCGTAGACAAACAATGGGTTGTAGGCGTTTGCAGGAGCTTCAGCTACAGCAAGTGAGGCTGCGTGGGCAAAGCGGTTACCAGAACCAATAACAAATGTATCGAACGTGTACTTCATATTCAGCATGTTTTGTGGTGGTTCATCCGTCGAAATGGCAGAAGGTTTTTCAGGAATTGGCTTTGGCTCAATTGTTTCTTCTTCTCGATCCTGAGGGATAATAAATTTTATCTCTAACGCATCACCAGTAATTTCCTCAATCGTAGCAGCGACCAAATCGGTATATTTATCTTCCAGCCAATCTCTGGCAAACTCATTCGGCACGGAAACGGTTAATAAAGAACGATCTAGATCATACGCTTTTGTTGATTTTAACCATGTATCATAGCTGGGTTTACTCACTTTTGTTTTTATTTTTTCAAGTGTTCTTTCCCAGAACTCTGTGAGGTCCTGCACCTAAACCCCTCCTTCTCAATCAATATCAATCCCTTGGCGGAGCATTATGTAACGAAGCCGAAAAACACCACATTGACAACACGTGGATATGGATGCATAACTATACATCCATAGAAATGAAGCAATCATAGATTATTATGGCAGAAAAATATAAATCCACGACAAATATCCGACTGTGGATGGTTTAAGCACAGTGATATGGATAAAAAAGAAATCTTAATCCACAAGGTGTGGAGAATAAAATGTCCAAAAGGGGTTAAACACAAATATGATACCAAAAGAAGAGCTTGTTTGCAATGAAATATAGCATGTTATCCACAGAGCGAAAAAGAGGTGAATATCTTTTATCCACAAGCTGAGAAGATGTGAATGGGTTGTGAGCAAACTGTGGATAGATTTTGGTGGAGTATCATCATTCACAGTTGCCATCAATGACTCTTGTGGATAATTTATAAAGAGAGGAAAGAATTTGATAGTGATGAATAACGAAACTTTGTTGACGCACTTATTCCTTTTCTTTATAATAGTTAAGACTGTCTGTAAGATGGAAAGTATCGAGCTGGAGGTGTAGTCATTGAAACGCACATTTCAACCAAATCGTCGTAAACGGAGTAAAGTTCATGGCTTTCGTAGCCGTATGAGCACAAGTAATGGTCGGAAAATACTCGCGCGACGTCGTCGTAAGGGAAGAAAAGTATTGTCTGCATAGGCCACTGATGACGTCAGTGGTCTTTTTTTCCATGTATCTATTTTATTGAAGGAAGAATGGAACGGGTTGGTGAATGTAGTTTGGAGAGTAAGCACCGTTTGAAAAAAAATAAAGACTTTCAACACGTCTTTCAGGAAGGTCAGTCGACAGCAAATCGCCAGCTCGTTGTCTATGTAAAAAAACAAAATGATCTTGGACATTTTAGAGTCGGTTTTTCTGTCTCAAAAAAGATGGGCAGTGCCGTTAAACGAAATTACATTAAACGTTGTTTAAGACAAGCATTTCAAAACATCGATCTGGAATTGGGACCGGTAGACATCATTGTCATTGCTAGAAAACCGGCAGCCTCACTCGGATGTGCCGACATTCATACAAGTCTTCGCCATGTTTTAAAAAAAGCAGGACTAGCCCGAGGGAGTAGATGACCAATCCCTTCATATAAATGAAAAGACAAGAATGAATTAAATGAAGTAGTGAAAACCTGTTTTATAGCAACCCTACATAGAGTTAGGAGGATCCATTGTTGAAAAGACATCACCGCTGGGCTTCATGGGTTGTGCTGGCAAGTGCTGTATTGCTTTTGTCTGGCTGTACAGAAATTAACCAGCCAATTACCGAAGAAAGCACAGGGATATGGAATGAATTTTTCGTATACCCGCTGTCGTGGTTGATTATACAAATTGCTGGTATGTTTAGTGAAAGCTATGGACTAGCGATTGTTATTGTCACGCTTATGATCCGACTCGTTTTGCTTCCATTGTTTATCAAACAAACGAGGAGTTCCAAAGCGATGCAAGAAATTCAACCTGAACTTCAGGCTTTAAGGGAAAAATATTCATCGAAAGACCAAAAAACACAGCAGCAGTTACAGCAGGAAACGATGCAATTGTTCCAGGAGAGGAAAGTCAATCCACTGGCTGGTTGTTTGCCGATTTTTGTTCAGATGCCGATCCTGCTGGCATTCTATCATGCGATTATGCGAACAGGCGAAATAGGAAACCATACGTTCCTCTGGTTCGATCTTGGTGAATCCGATCCTTACTTTATTTTGCCGATTGTCGCTGGTATTACAACATTTTTGCAGCAGCGTATTATGATGGCAGGCAATGCGCAACAAAATCCACAGATGATGATGCTTATGTATATTATGCCGGTAATGATCATTGTATTTGCGGCTTATTTCCCTGCAGCACTCGCTTTATACTGGGTGACAGGAAACATTTTTATGATCATCCAAGCGTTGATCGTGAAGGGACCATCACCTAATAAAAATGGAGCACCGGCAAAGGCGGAGGGAACGAAAAAGTGAGATTAGAGGTCACCGCTGAAGGTAAAACGGTTGATGAGGCTATTTCTTCGGCACTACAACAGCTTGAGACAACGCGTGAAAACGTGCAAATTGAAGTTGTTCAGGAACCTAGAAAAGGCTGGTTTGGGCTGTTTGCACGACCAGCTTTGGTCAATGCGCGAATGATTGAATCGGAGCCATCCTTCACACCTGAAAAGAGTGAGGAATTCAAGCCGTCTGAAACGGAAGCGGTGGCTGAAAACACGCTGAACATTGAAGATGAAACGAAACAGTATATCCAGAATATGCTTAATGCGATGGACTTAAAAGCAGAGGTCGTTTTCATTTCATCGAAAGAACGAGAAGCGTGGTTTGATATTCGCGGTGAGGATATTGCGCAAGTGATAGGTAAACGAGGTCAAACCTTAAACGCATTCCAACAGCTTGCCCAAGCGTTTATAAATCACCATGACACGAAATTTAGACTCGTCATGCTAGATGCTGAAGGATATCGTGGACGTAGGAAAGAAACGTTAGAGCAACTAGCTGTTCGTATGGCCTATAAAGCTAAAACTGAACATGTAACTGTACAGCTTGATCCAATGCCCTCATTTGAACGAAAGATCATTCATCATGTTCTGCAAAAATATGAAGGCGTTGTAACAGAATCAGCAGGCCAAGAGCCTAATCGATTTATAAGGATCCGACCGACTGAAGTGTCATAAGGTCGAAAAAGTATAGAAGGTCATTCGTGACCTTGTCTATACTTTTTTTATTGGACAATTTTAACGCAGTTTCTATATGAAGATTGAAAGATGAAGCGTAATGTTGAGCAAAACGAGAAAATAAACACGAGAATGATTGTTAACAAGCTGAAAAATAGAAGAGTTGCAAAGCGAGCGCTAAAAAATAGACACAGTCTTAGCTAGATTCTTTCTACTCTTCTACTTTTATTATTTTAAGTCTTGATTGAAAGCGTTATCAAAAAAGGTGCGAAGACTTAAATAGACCCTCAGTTCTTAGGAGGACAAGTGAGCCAAGCAACAACGAATGAAATCATTTATCGACAGAATGAACCGTTCCTTTGAGGAGAGAACGGTTATTATATTTCTTTTAGCACTTAACAGTCTTTTAATTTACGTATTCAACGATGTCATACTTGATAGGGGGTTGTGGATAAGTTAAAATGGCGTTATAATATACTGCTATGTGTTATCCACTGTGGATAAACGTAAGTAGACTTCATAGTGAAAGCATCAGGAGGTGAATCAATTGGAGATGGATACGATTGCTGCGATATCAACCCCTGCTGGTGAAGGGGCGATTGGTATCGTTAGGTTGAGTGGACCGCAAGCGATTCAGTTGACGGACACGATTTATCAAGGGAAAAAATCTTTGCGTGAGGTCGACAGCCACACGATTGTTTATGGCAAGATCGTAGATAATGATTCTAAAGATCATCTAGAAGAAGTCATGGTATCTGTCATGCGTGCGCCAAAAACGTTTACAAGAGAAGATGTAGTCGAAATCAATTGCCACGGAGGAGTCGTGTCTATCCAGCGGATTCTTCAACTGGTGCTTCGACAGGGAGCAAGACTTGCAGAACCCGGAGAGTTTACGAAACGTGCCTTTTTAAATGGTCGAATTGATTTGTCACAAGCTGAAGCGGTCATGGATCTTATTCGAGCAAAAACGGACCAGGCGATGACGAGTGCGGTGCATCAAGTTGAAGGTCGGCTCGGACGGCAGATTCAACAGCTTAGACAGACCATTTTGGAAGCTCTTGCTCAAGTAGAAGTGAATATCGACTATCCAGAGTATGACGATGTTGAAGAGATGACGCAGCAAACGCTTCGTCAGCATGCTGATCAAGTACAGGCAGCGATCGGAGAACTGCTTTCTACTGCAGCACAAGGAAAAATCCTTCGTGAAGGTTTAAAGACAGCGATTATTGGGCGCCCTAACGTCGGAAAGTCTTCTCTTCTCAACAGCCTTGCGCAAGACACACGTGCCATTGTAACAGATGTCCCAGGCACGACAAGAGATGTGATTGAAGAGTATGTAAACGTACGCGGCGTTCCACTAAAGCTGATTGATACAGCCGGCATTCGTGAGACCGAAGATTTAGTCGAAAAAATCGGTGTTGAACGGTCACGACAAATGCTAAAAGAGGCAGAATTGATTTTGTTAGTACTAAATAACAACGAGCCGCTCAGTCAGGAAGACGAGTTGCTTTTCGAAGCCGTTGCGGATCTTGAAGTGATCATTATTTTAAATAAAACAGACTTGCCTACGAAGACAGACCGTGAGAAAATCAACCTATTGGCCTCTGGACGGCCAGTCATCACAACGTCATTGTTGCAAGATGAAGGACTTGATGAGCTTGAAGCTGCAATTGCTGCTTTGTTTTTTGAACAAGGTGTAGAGCGTGCGGATTCTAGCTATGTATCGAATACGCGTCATATAGCACTTTTAGAGCAAGCGTTGCAGTCGATTCATAGTGCGATCGAAGGTATTGATACAGGCATGCCTGTAGATATCGTTCAAATCGATATGCAAAAGGCATGGGAGCTGCTCGGTGAGATTACAGGTGATACTGTTGGGGAAACCCTTATAGATCAGTTGTTTTCACAATTTTGTCTCGGAAAATAAACAGTTGGTGTTCTATTGTAGAGTGTTGACAAAGTCTAAAGTGACTTTGTCCGCACTTTTTTAAGAGAGAATACCGATTCTATTCGTCAGCCGGATTGACAAAGGCACTTCAAATGAAGGCGAGATGAACAAAACGTCGAGATTTGTCAACAGGCTGGATGTTAACATAAAAAATATAAAAGGAGGCATGTCCTATGGCTTATGAGGCCGGACATTATGATGTGATTGTCATCGGCGCGGGTCATGCAGGGGTTGAAGCTGGGTTGGCTGCAGCTCGAATGGGCGCAAAAACACTCATGCTGACGCTAAACCTCGACATGGTTGCATTTATGCCATGCAACCCTTCCATTGGCGGTCCTGCAAAAGGCATCGTCGTCCGTGAAATAGACGCCCTCGGCGGTGAAATGGCAAGAACTATAGACAAAACGTATATTCAAATGCGCATGCTAAATACACGTAAAGGTCCTGCTGTTCGTGCCTTGCGTGCACAAGCAGACAAATTTATGTATCAGCATGAAATGAAGAGGACGCTAGAAAATGAGCGAAATTTGACGTTGCGTCAAGGGCACGTAGAGAAGCTCATCATTGAAGACGACCAATGCAAAGGAGTCATCACGCAAGCAGGGGCAATATATACGGCCGCGACGACCGTCATTACAACTGGCACCTTTTTGCGTGGAGAAATCATCCTTGGCGAGCTTAAGTATTCAAGCGGTCCGAACAATCAACAACCCTCAATTCGTCTATCTGAGCATCTTGAAGAGCTTGGGTTCGAGCTCGTCCGCTTTAAAACAGGTACCCCTCCCCGAGTCAACGGTCATTCAATTGATTATTCAAAAACAGAAGAGCAACCGGGCGATGAAAACGATCGTGCTTTTTCATATGAAACGGTCGATTTTATTACAAATCAGATTCCTTGTTGGCTCACTTACACTTCAGAAAAAACACATCAAATCATTGACGAAAACTTACATCTTTCGCCAATGTATTCTGGTATGATTAAAGGGACTGGCCCAAGGTACTGTCCTTCAATCGAAGACAAAGTCGTCCGCTTTAATGATAAACCGCGTCATCAGATTTTCCTTGAGCCCGAAGGTAGAAACACAGAGGAAGTATATGTGCAAGGGCTATCGACGAGTCTGCCTGAGCACGTACAGCATGCCATGCTTCGATCCATTAGCGGCTTGGAAAATGTGGAAATGATGCGGCCAGGTTATGCAATTGAATACGATGCGCTTGTACCAACGCAGCTCTGGCCGACATTGGAGACGAAAAAAATCAGCCACTTGTTTACAGCTGGTCAAATCAATGGAACGTCTGGTTATGAAGAGGCTGCTGGACAAGGGATTATGGCAGGCATTAACGCTTGTCAAAAAGCGTTTGATCGAGAACCCGTCATTTTAGATCGTTCGCAAGCCTACATTGGCGTGCTAATTGACGACCTTGTCACAAAGGGTACGAATGAACCATACCGTCTTTTGACTTCACGAGCGGAATATCGTTTGTTGCTTCGCCACGACAATGCTGATTTGCGTTTAACAGAATTAGGTCACGACCTTGGGATGATTTCTGAAGAGCGTTACCGTACATTTACGGCCAAGCGCGAGGCGATTGAAAATGAAAAAAACCGCTTAGAAGGCATGATTCTTAAACCAAACGAAGAGCTGCAGGCAATGGTTAAGGAGCTTGGCGGTAGTCCATTGAAGGATGGTGTGCGCGCCTCGGACTTTTTAAAGCGGCCTGAAGTAAACTATAGTCACATTGCTCAAGTAGCCTCAAGTGACGCGCCACTTTCACCTGATGTTGTCGAGCAAGTCGAAATACAAGTAAAATACGAAGGCTATATCGAAAAATCGTTACAGCAAGTTGAAAAAATGAAAAAGATGGATGAGAAAAAAATTCCTGTTGATTTAGATTTCAAAGCCATTAATGGATTAGCTCATGAAGCTAGACAAAAGCTTGAGGAAGTCCGTCCGCTTTCTGTCGGACAGGCGTCGCGAATTTCAGGAGTGAATCCTTCCGATATATCGATTCTTCTTGTATATTTGGAGCAAGGGCGGATCCAGAAAGTATCAAACGAGTAGGAAAGGGACTTTGAATGAGTGAAAGAACAATAGATCAGCTGGTGGGAGAATTAGGTCTTTCCTTGACCTCTCATCAGCTCCAACAATTTCAAACGTATCAGTCTGTTCTTTTGGAATGGAATAAAAAGATGAATTTGACCTCCATAACAGAGGAGGAAGAGATTGCGGAAAAGCACTTTTATGATTCGCTTACACCGTCGAGATACATTGATTTTTCGTCCATCGACTCCCTTTGTGATGTGGGTTCTGGAGCGGGATTTCCAGGTGTGCCGTTAAAGATTTGCTATCCTGATCTCCAATTAACCATAGTTGACTCGTTACAAAAGCGGATTACGTTTTTAAATCATGTTTGCACAGAACTAGGCCTGCAAAATGTTGCACTTTTTCATGATCGAGCTGAAAACTTTGGCAAAAAAGCAGGATTTCGGGAAAGCTTTGATGTGGTCACTTCAAGAGCAGTCGCCCGCATGTCTGTTCTGTCTGAATTTTGTTTGCCACTTGTTAAAAAAGGTGGTTGTTTCGTTGCACTTAAAGGTGCTCGAGGTAACGAAGAGCTTGAAGAAAGTCAGGCAGCAATTTCGATGCTAGGGGGCGACGAGGCAGTTGTGCATGAATTGCTGCTGCCAGTAGAAAAGAGCACTCGAACGATCGTCACTGTGGCAAAGAAACGTGTGACACCTAAAAAATATCCCAGAAAAGCAGGGGTCCCTAGTCGCTCTCCGTTGGAGTAAACGTTTCACGTGAAACGTCGATGATAACAGAGGAACAGATTAGGGAGTCTTTACAGGGGGGTAGTGGAAGTGAAGCATCCGTTTTCCCGATTGTTTGGATTAGGAGATAAGGCATCTGATGACGTTGAGATGGAGGAACCATCACAGGAAGAGGTGAGGCAGCTTTCTGTTGAGAACATTGTGCCTAACCGCTTTCAGCCACGAACGGTTTTCGTGGATGAACGTATTGAAGAGCTTTCGCAAACGATCCATACACATGGAATTATCCAACCGATTGTCGTTCGGGAGTATGAACAAAACCAATACGAGATTATTGCTGGTGAACGTAGATTTCGTGCAGTTAAAAAACTCGGATGGTCTGAAATTCCTGCAATCATTAAAAACTTCGATGATAAACAGACGGCTTCGGTCGCTCTCATTGAAAATTTACAAAGAGAAGAGCTATCTTCGATTGAAGAAGCGAATGCGTATCAACGTCTCTTAGATTTGCATGACCTGACACAAGAGGCACTCGCCCAGCGACTTGGTAAAGGTCAATCGACAATTGCAAACAAGCTCCGGTTGCTAAAGCTGCCTGAACCAGTGCAAAACGCTATTCTTCACAAAAAGATTTCAGAGCGCCACGCGAGAGCCATGATTGCTTTGAAAGACGAAGAGTTGCAGCTTCAACTGCTTCAAGAAATTATTGAAAAACAGCTGAATGTTAAACAGACGGAGGAATGGATCCAAAAGCGTCAGGAAGGCGAGAAAAAGAAAGCTCCTAAACCGAGAAAAAAAGCATACAGCCGTGATATGCGTATTGCCATGAACACGATACGGGAATCCCTAGATATGGTGTCAAAAAACGGCTTAGACATTGATACGAATGAAGAGGAATTTGATGAATACTATCAGTTTGTAATCAAGATTCCCAAAAATGATGTAGGCCCATCCTTTCAGTCACTCTGAAAAAGGATGGGTTTTTTGATGTCAGCTTTTCATTTTTTTTGCTCGCGTTAAGAAAAAGTAAGTAGACAAGTAAAAAATAGCTCGATTTGTTCGGCATTTATAAACATCTCCTATTAGAACAAGGGGCGGTCATGGTAGAATAAAGATAGATTGAGGAACAGTACGATGGGGAATCGTAGATTCATAAAGAGGCCGATGCTCTATTTTGCAGTTAAATAAAGCTTTGTAGTTCGTGAAGGTAGGTGACCATACGCTTTGGCAAAAATTATGGCAGTCGCCAATCAAAAGGGCGGCGTTGGCAAGACGACAACGTCCGTAAATTTAAGCGCATCACTGGCTTATGCCGGAAAGAAAGTGCTTCTCGTTGATATTGATCCACAAGGAAATGCAACTAGTGGAGCAGGCGTGGAAAAGGCGGATGTTGATCAATGCATCTACGACGTTCTAGCAGATGATGTAGATACTCAAGAAGTGATACGCACCTCAAATGTAGATAACTTGGATGTCATTCCTGCGACGATTCAACTGGCAGGTGCAGAAATTGAGCTCGTTCCTACGATTTCTCGGGAAGTTCGTTTGAAGCGGGCGCTTGATCAAATACGGGATAACTATGATTACATCATTATTGATTGTCCGCCATCTTTAGGGCTTTTAACGATTAATGCGTTGACAGCTTCTGAGTCGGTCATCATCCCGGTACAATGTGAATACTACGCTTTAGAGGGTTTGAGCCAGCTATTGAATACAGTGCGCCTCGTCCAAAAGCACTTAAATAAAAACTTAATGATCGAAGGCGTCTTATTAACAATGCTTGATGCGCGAACCAATCTTGGCATTCAGGTTATTGAAGAAGTTAAAAAGTATTTTCAAGAAAAAGTTTATCAGACAGTGATTCCGAGAAACGTCCGACTTGGGGAAGCCCCGAGTCATGGGAAGCCCATCATCATTTATGATCCTAAATCTAGAGGGGCGGATGTATACTTAGACTTTGCGAAGGAAGTGATGGCGAATGGCTAAAGGTTTAGGTAAAGGCATTAACGCGTTTTTTCCCGAAGTGGAGGCAGGCGAGGAAGATACGGTTCACCAGTTGTCGCTGAAAAGCATTCGTCCAAACCCATATCAACCTCGAAAGCACTTTGATAAACAAGCCCTTCATGAGCTCGCTGAATCGATTAAGACGCATGGCGTACTACAGCCTGTTATTGTTCGACAAAGCATTAAAGGTTATGACCTTGTTGCTGGTGAGCGCAGATTCAGAGCATCTAGGGAAGCAGGGTTGCAGGAAATTCCGGCTGTCATAAAAACGATGACTGATCAGCAAATGATGGAGCTGGCGTTGCTTGAAAACCTGCAAAGAGAGGATTTATCCCCAATTGAAGAAGCGAGCGCATACCAAAAATTAATGGAAGAGCTCTCGCTGACTCAGGAGCAGCTAGCGGCCCGGCTGGGGAAAAGTCGTCCCCACATTGCCAATCATGTGCGACTTCTCACGCTGCCAGCCTATATCCAAGATCTTATTTCAAATAAAAAGTTGAGTATGGGGCATGGGCGTGCTTTGCTTGGTTTAAAAAATAAAAATCAGCTCAAATCTTTAATGAGTAAACTCGAAAAAGAACAGATGAGTGTTCGTCAGCTTGAGCAATGGATTCAAAAATTAAATCAGGCGCCAGAGCGTAACAAGAAAAAAGCACCAGAAAAAAACGTTTTTCTTCGTGAAAGAGAAGGTTATTTGCGAGAGCGCTTTGGTACGGCTGTGCATATTTCACAAAAAAGAAATAAGGGAAAAATTGAAATTGAATTTTACTCAGAAGATGACTTACAGCGAATTCTTGACATGCTTCATGAAAAAGAATAAGGATGGCTCACTGTTTTTAAGAGGTTATGATCAAGAAATCATAATGTCTGAAATGCAAGAGAGTGGCGAATGCTTAAAAAATGAGCTGGTACATCCGAATATGATTGAATCGATCGTTGTTTCCAATCCAAAATAGCCGGATGGTTTTTTACAAGAGCCTTCCGGTTTTGTTATGGGTTGAAAAAGACAAAAGGTGGTGAATTGGGAAGGATGAGTATATTTCGCTCGTCGTTTCCCTTGCTCAATGATTTATCTTGACTACGCAGCAACTTCTTTTCCGAAACCAAAAGCTGTGGTTGAGGCGGTTTCGCAAACCCTTTCTACAGCTTCAGCAAATCCTGGACGCGGAAGCTATCGTTTAGCGCGGCAAGCAGAGAGTATCATTCATGAAGCGAGAATGACGATCAAACAGTTTTTCCATCTGCCGCCTGAAGGTCAAGTGATTTTTTTTCCACACGCAACGGCTGCGTTGAATCAGGTAATTAAAGGTTTCCCATTTGAACTAGGGGATCACATTATCACAACGATGATGGAGCATAATGCCGTTCGTCGTCCTCTCGGGTATTTAGCAACGCGTGGTGAAGTGTCGGTGTCCACCATTTCCTGGCATGAAAAAACAGAAGATATCCTGCGTGAAGCGGAGGACGCTCTTCGACTTCATACTAAAATGTTAGTCATTACACATGGTTCAAACGTAACGGGAGATCTATGGCCACTCGAGGAGCTTAGCGATTTTGCGAAGGCACATGGATTATGTTTTGTTGTTGATGCTTCGCAAACGGCTGGTGCTGTACCAATCCATATGGAAGCCAACAGTATTGATTTTCTCGTTGCGCCAGGACATAAAGGGTTGCTGGGGCCTCAAGGGACAGGCGTTTTATTAGCGAAAAACAAGGACATTCCACTTGAGCCTCAGTGGCATGGTGGAACAGGCCATGCATCGTCTTTATTACAGCAGCCGGACGATTGGCCTGGGCGCTTTGAAAGCGGTACTTTAAATGTCGCTGGAATTGCAGGTGTTCATGCAGGAATTCAATGGATTGAAGAGCAGGGCTTGGAAACATTAATGGAGCAGGAGAGGAACCATACAGCCCATTGTGTTGCCGGATTACGTAGCCTCCCGCACGTAACGGTGTATGGACATCGTCAGAGCCAAAGCACGTTGCCAGTCGTATTGTTTTCGATCGACGGCGTCGATGCACAGGAAGCAGCAATCATTCTTGATCAATCCTATAATATTGCTGTTCGAGCTGGTTTACACTGTGCACCGGGTGCTCACGAATGGATGAACACACCTAAAGGTGGAGCCATTCGCGCAAGCTTCGGCTGGGCAACATGTACTTCTGATATTGAAGCGCTCATTGATGCCGTGGCTGCGATTGTTCAAGCGTATCATGGCGAATGACGGAGCGAATCACTCATCGACTTTTGAATGAATGTTGCAATCAGGTGGGCTTGCAACGTTCCGCATATTTAACGTTTGCAATTTCCGCCCTGGTGATCCTTTCGTAATGCCTCGGTCCCAAAGCACAATGCCTGAAGCGATACATCTGGAGAGCTGCATCACCGTGAAGAGACGGGTGTTTTGCAGGACAAAAAATTCCATGAACCCGCTCACGTTGACGATGCCGTTGATGTGAGCATGACCGACCTCAGGAAGCGTTTTTTGAACGCCTGCCCCCGGTCTTATTGGTCCGAGTCCAACCGATGCGTGCCCAACCGACGCTTGTCGACCAAGACAGGCATCTACCGCCACAATCCATGGATTGTCATGGGTGGTGTGAATCTGATCGAGGGATGATTCTAAGTTGACAGCGTGTACAGGTTTTTCAAGTGTGCCATAGACGTGAAGATGTCGTGGAGATTTTTCAACGAGTAGTGATCCCGTAATCGGGCCGAGTGAATCCCCAGTGGAGCGATCGGTGCCGATACATAACACCACTACATCTTTGTGTGCTTCTGCATTACATAAAGCTTTGAGCGCTGCTGCGATCTTTTGCGCACCGCGCTCTTCTTCATAATGGATGTAGGTCTGTTTTGGTGTTTTGTCAAAAAATTTCCTTCGTAGATTCATAGAAATTCCCCCTGCAAAATAATAGTAACAGTATACGGCTGAGATTAGGTTTCTATACGTTGGACAAGCCGTGAGTTCAATTTGCCAAGGAGGAACCCAGATGTGGCGGTCGGGCTTGAAGTGGATCTACTTGATTTTGGCACCATTATCGGAGCAGGATATGCATCAGGAAGAGAAATTTGGCAATTTTTTGGTGAGGGGAGTACGGCAGCAATTGCATTGTTTACGGTCATGTTTGGGATTTGCTGTGGCATTATTATGACAATCAGCCGTCAGCTAAAAACCGAGCATTATCTTCCGGTGTTAAAGGCACTCATGGGTACAAAGCTGGCGCGTATTTATGACGTCATTATCATTTTTTATTTGTTTATGACGACGTTTATCATGCTCGCAGGAGGCGGTGCAACGTTACAATCCTTTGATATCCCCTATGCCGTAGGCGTTGCTTTCATTTGCTTGGCGATCGTCATTGTGTTTATTTGGGGAACAGAAGGAATGCTTTCAGCCAATGGATTTATTTTGCCCCTGTTGGTGACAGGTCTCATTACCATTTTGCTTGTATTTTTAATGCAATCTGCCGAACCTATACAATTTGATGTAATGGAGCAACACAATTGGACATCAGGGCTTGTGTTTACAGCATTAAATTTATTGTCTTTAACGGCTGTCCTTTCTGCGGTTGGCCATCAGATTAAATCGAAAGGTGAAATTATTATAGCAAGTGCGGGAAGTGCAATAATTCTGGGAGGATTAACGCTCCTCTATAATACGTCCCTTTCAAAAGTCGCTCATGAACTCGTTTTTTATGAGATCCCCTTGTTTGCGATTCTAAAGGAATATCCCTTCGTTATGATCATTATGATGACCTGTCTACTGTGGCTGGCCATTTATACGACATCAATTGCAGGAATGTTTGGGTTAATTACTCGGTTAAAAGAATATATCCACTTGCCGATGTGGAAGATGGCTCTGTTGCTTAGCATCTTGATGATCCCTTTCACCGTCTTCGGCTTCGGTCCGTTAATTGACGTGCTTTATCCTTTATATGGCCTCATTAACCTCTATTTGTTTTCTGCACTACTGTTGTACCCAATTACCCGTAAAATGACATGATCAATCGTCATTCGTTTTCTGAAAAAGAATCTCCATGTTGCTTTCAATTTAAAGCATCTGTCAGAAAGTCCTAAGTAGCGAAGGTTTTGATAAAGCACCGGTTCATGACAGGACAGTGTAAATGCATTTTGTATGTCATAAGCAATCGTCAATGATCAGACCTTGCCTCATCCCCCTCATTTGCCATATGATACGAGTATAGAATATGGCTTAATTTTGGGAAAGGAAGGAGCAGCTCATGGAAACAAAAATGTTTGATATCAATGACATTGTGGAAATGAAGAAGCCTCATCCTTGCGGGGAAAATCGATGGCAGATTATTCGCATGGGCATGGACATTAGGGTAAAGTGTGTCGGTTGTGGACAAAGTGTCATGTTTCCGCGAAAGGAATTTTCAAAAAAGCTCAAAAAAGTGCTAGAAAAGCGCGGTGCTACGGAAGAATAACCTTCCAGGCACAAGCGCTTTTTTGTCGTGGAGGCTATTCTCTCAACGGGCAAGCCTTTTCCGATGGACATGCATTCTGCTATACTTGGAAAAGATGCGCTTTTTTAGCGTTGTACCGTAAAGAGGAGTGAGTGTCATGGCTTTAACGACAGGGATTGTTGGTCTGCCCAACGTTGGTAAATCGACCCTTTTTAATGCAATTACACAGGCAGGGGCTGAATCAGCCAATTACCCGTTTTGTACAATAGATCCAAACGTCGGTATCGTGGAGGTGCCTGACCACCGCTTGGCGAAGTTAACCGAGTTGGTCAAGCCTAAAAAGACTGTTCCGACGGCTTTTGAATTTACCGATATTGCTGGGATTGTAAAAGGTGCGAGTAAAGGGGAAGGGTTAGGAAACCAATTTCTTTCTCATATTCGCCAAGTCGACGCGATTTCGCACGTTGTCCGTTGTTTTGAGGACGATAACATCACCCACGTTTCTGGAACAGTGGATCCGATCAGTGATATTGAAACCATTAATCTCGAATTGATTTTGGCAGATATGGAAACGGTGGAAAAACGATTGACACGTGTTGCGAAGCTGGTCAAGCAAAAGGACAAGGACGCTGTCATTGAGCACGACGTTCTCGTCAAATTAAAAGAGGCTTTCGAAAATGATAGGCCTGCACGTTCCGTCGAGTTTTCTAAAGAAGAGGCGCCTTTGGTTAAAGGGCTTCATTTGCTGACGAATAAGCCTGTTCTTTATGTAGCAAACGTGAGCGAAGAAGAAGTCGCAGATGCATCCAGCAATGAGCTCGTTCAACGAGTTCGCTCTTTTGCCGCCCAAGAAAATGCCGAGGTCATCGTCGTTTGTGCCAAGGTTGAATCGGAAATTGCTGAATTAGAAGGCGAAGAAAAAGCGATGTTCTTAGAAGAGCTAGGAATTGAAGAATCTGGGCTCGATCAGCTCATTCGTGCTGCTTACGATTTGCTCGGTTTAGGGACGTATTTTACTGCTGGGGAACAAGAAGTGCGTGCATGGACATTTCGCCAAGGGATTAAAGCACCGCAAGCGGCCGGCATTATTCATACAGACTTTGAGCGTGGCTTTATTCGGGCGGAGACGGTTTCCTATGATGACCTCGTTGCTGCCGGATCAATGGCAGTAGCCCGGGAGCGAGGCCAAGTCCGTCTTGAAGGCAAAGATTATATCGTCCAAGATGGTGACGTCATTCATTTCCGATTCAATGTTTAAACGTCTTGTAAACAGCCAATGACTTTGCTATAATTATAAGCTGTGAGTAATGAATGTTGCTCCTTGCTCCTGTCATTTTAACAGGAGCCGCTTAGTCCAAAGGGAGGTGAATTTTATATGCGCAATTACGAAATTATGTACATCCTTCGTCCGGATCTAGACGAGGATACGCAAAAGAATACGAACACGTATTTTGAAGAGGTTTTGACGAACAACGGTGCCACGTTAAATGAAACGAAGGTATGGGGAAAACGCCGCCTTGCGTTCGAAATCGATGATTACCGTGAAGGTGTTTACATGATCCTAAAGGTCAATGCTGACACTGAAGCTGTCAACGAATTTGACCGTCTCGCAAAAATTAACGAAAACATTCTTCGTCACATCGCTATACGTGAAGAAGAATAAAAACAAGGAGTGGTCTGAATGTTGAACCGCGTCGTGCTTGTCGGCCGATTGACACGGGATCCGGAGCTCAGATACACACCTAGCGGTCAGGCTGTTGCTAATTTCACGCTAGCGGTCGATCGGCCATTTACCAACCAGCAAGGAAACCGCGAGGCGGATTTCTTAAACTGCGTGGTATGGCGCCGTCAAGCTGAAAATGTAGCGAATTTCCTTAAAAAAGGAAGCCTTGCCGGAGTGGATGGAAGAATTCAGTCAAGAAGCTATGAAAATCAGGAAGGTCGTCGCGTATACGTCACTGAAGTGGTCGCTGAAAGCGTTCAGTTCCTTGAGCCGAAAAGCTCACGTACCGGTGGTGAAAGTGGTGGCGGTTATGGTCAAAGCGATCCTTATTATGCTTCTCAAGGTGGCAACCAAGGTGGGGGCTACGACGGAGGCGGATACGGACGTCAAAATGATCGTAACGCACCAGCAGCCGATCCTTTTGCTGATGAAGGACAGCCTATTGACATTTCAGACGATGATTTACCATTCTAATTTAAAATAGGAAGGTGGGGACATCATGGCAAGACGTGGACGCGCAAAGCGCAGAAAGGTATGTTATTTCACATCGAATGGCATTAAGCATATCGACTACAAAGAAGTCGATCTATTGAAGCGATTCGTATCAGAACGTGGAAAAATCTTGCCTCGCCGTGTCACAGGTACATCTGCAAAGTACCAACGTAAATTGACAAGAGCGATTAAACGAGCTCGTCAAATGGCACTATTGCCATATGTGAGCGAATAACATATGAAGTAATATTAGAGTGTAGACAACATTTTTGTCTGCACTTTATTTATTGAGATCGCAGGTCACTTGGAAAATATGCGGTGGTTATGGCTTAGAAATATATGTGAGCCGTCAATGGATGACCTTCAAAGCGTAATAGATATGAAGGAAAACGCTTCTTGTAACATTCAAGCACATTTTTTGTTTAACGAAAGCGCGAATGAGCAAAAAAAGGTAGACCTCAGTCGTGACTTGATTTCCTAAATCGATAAAAGGTATAAAAACCCAATTCTTCATAAAATGAACGCGATAAATTCAATTTTTGTTTTCATATCTATATGTTGTACATAGCGGAAGAAATGCTGTTCCTCACCTAGGACAAAAACAGACTTTTCTCTTCAATGTGGGGATGTCAAATGTTCACAATGACGGCATGCAAACATCCAATATTTGAAATGAACTGAGCGCACGACCGAGCAGTTTTAGCAAAAATGAAGAAGTATTGTATGATCAATGCTATAAGAATAAAAGCTAAGATAAAGCACAAAATTTGGTCATTCGGCAAACAGGCTAAAACACAGCTGAGGAAGCTGTGTTTTTTCGTTAGGAACCATTTAAGAGTACGAATGGTTGAAACGCAGGTCATTTGCTCATAAAATATAATCATAAATCTCTCTGTTGAAAATGTTTAGAGGTGACAAATTGAATGCATCGAATCAGTTGTTTGGGATAAAACAAGTACTATTCTTTTTGATATTATTAGCGGGAGCTATGCTCTTCCCCACATTTTTCTTTATCATCGCCCTCATCATGCCACTACCTTTTGCATTGTATACCGCTCGGTACGGTGTGAGGGCTGGGGTTGTCTTAGGCGTCATTATGCTGCTCGTAAGCACCATACTTTCGGGACTTGGACCGCTTATTGTCTTACCGGCAGCTCTAGCGGGAGTAGGAATTGCTTATTTCGTTTCGAAAAAAAAATCGCCCTTTGCGATCTGGAGCTATAGCTCGCTCGTCTATTTAGCCACCTTCCTTGGCGGGCTCGTCATGCTCTATACGGTCTTTCAGTTTGATATGGATGCTTTTTATGAAGAAAGCCTGCAAGAAGCGTTAGCGATGTCACAGACGGTGTTTCAATCGTTTGGTGAGGATTATATCGAGGAGCAGGCAGCCGTGATACGCTCAAGTATGGCACAGCTGCGCGCTTTAATGCCGACGTTTTTAGTTGGTCTAAGCGTCCTCGCAGGTTTAATCACAACTTGGATCACCTTACGAGCGATGAAAAAAGGCGGCGACCTCATCCCAGAACCGTGGAAGCCTTTTAGGCAATGGCAAGTGCCTAAAAGTTACGCCATTTTTTATTTGCTTTTGTCTATTGTTATGATGTTTACTAGCGCGGAAAGTGCTATGGCGGTTGTGTTTTTGAATGTTTTCTCAGTGTTGCTCATATTGATGACGGTACAGGGCTTCACTTTTATTTTCTACTTCTGTCATCATAAGAAGTACGCAACGATTGTCCCCGTGCTCGTAACAATCGTATCTCTCGTCATCCCGTTTATTGCGCTATTCCTTGTTCGCTTCCTCGGGGTGTTTGATTTGGTTTTTCAATTGCGCAGCCGAATGGAAGCAGGCAAGTAATGATGAAGGGAGGGACTAAGCATGCCGAATGTACCGTCTGTAAAAAAAGTTCCACTGCAACTGATCGTGCTTCTAACCAGTGGGTTGATTGCAGGACTGTTATTACTTGTTTTTGAACTGTATGCAGGAATTATCTATCTCATCCTTTGGCTTGGAGCTTCAATTTACGCGGTTTTGGCGGAAATACAGCGACAAAGAACATGGAACTTTTACATCTCTAAATTATCTCATCGTGTGAAAAAAGTGGGCGCTGATGTTGTTCACGAACTGCCTATAGGCATTCTTCTCTTCAATGAACGCTATGAAATTGAATGGGTGAACCAACATTTCTCTAAGGCTTTTCCTGAGGATATACTGCTTGGTCAATCGTTAGATGACCTTTCTGCGGCTCTTATCCCTCTGATTAAAGAAGAAGCAACAGAAGAAGTTGTTACTTTAAATGAACGTAATTTTCGCGTTTACTTTAAATTAGACGAGCGGCGCCTCTATTTTTTAGATGTGACAGACCATTACCAATTAGAAATTGAACACCGTGATAAAAAAGTCGTGTTCGGTTTAATTTATCTCGACAATTATGATGAAGTGACGCAAGGCATGGACGACCAAATGAAAAGCAGCATCAATAGTCAGGTTACTTCCGCATTAAATCGCTGGGCACTTGAAAATGGGATCTATTTAAAAAAGATTGCTGCTGATCGGTTTTTCGCCGTTATGAACCGGCAAATACTTCGTGAGCTTGAGCACGAAAAGTTTCAAATCCTGGATGATATTCGTGAAATGACTTCGAGTCAAAATATCCCTTTAACGCTTTCAATTGCAATAGGAAGTGGTGACGTGCCATATCCAGAGCTAGGTCACATGGCACAATCGAGTCTTGATCTCGCGCTTGGGCGCGGAGGCGATCAAGTGGCAATTAAGCAGGCGAATGGCAAGGTTCGTTTTTACGGGGGGAAAACCAACCCAATCGAAAAGCGAACACGTGTCAGAGCACGCGTCATTTCACATGCTTTACGTGAGTTAGTTCTTACAAGTGATCAAGTTTATATTATGGGGCATCGATATCCCGATATGGACTCAATTGGAGGGGCGCTCGGCGTACTCAAAATTGCGCAGGCGAATCAGAAAAAAGGGCGCATTATTATTAATCAGAATGAGCTGGACGTCGGGGTCAGCCGTTTAATGGGGGAAATGCAGCGGCATGAGTCACTTTGGCAGCATTTTATCACTCCTGATCAAGCGCTGGAAAAAGTCACACAAAAGACGTTACTGATCATTGTAGACACACATAAGCCTTCAATGGTCATTGATGAACGGTTAATGAATAAAACTGATCATGTCGTGGTCATTGATCATCATCGCCGGGGAGAGGACTTTGTAGATGATCCAGTGCTCGTATATATGGAGCCATATGCGTCCTCGACGGCAGAACTTGTGACTGAATTGCTTGAATACCAGCCGAAGGGTCTGGAACTGAGTGTTCTTGAAGCAACGATTATGTTGGCCGGCATGATCGTTGATACGAAAAGCTTTACGCTCCGCACTGGATCGCGCACGTTTGATGCTGCTTCCTATTTGCGCTCCAAAGGTGCTGATACCGTACTCGTACAGGAATTTTTGAAAGAGGACATTGACCATTATGTTCAGCGAGCACAGCTCGTCGCCAATGCTGACATTTACTTAGATGGAATTGCAATCGCTAAGGGTGACATGGAGGAAGGCCTTGATCAAGTGCTGATTGCGCAGGCAGCAGATACACTTCTGACAATGACTGGCATTCGTGCATCGTTTGTTGTCTGTCACAGAAAAGATGGTAAAATTAGTGTTAGTGCAAGGTCTCTTGGAGAGATCAATGTGCAAGTCATTATGGAAGCACTCGGCGGAGGCGGCCATTTAACGAACGCTGCGGCGCAAGTGGACGGCACGATTGATGAGTGCGTTGACCAGCTCCAACAGATCATCGATGAGCATGTAGAAGGGGGAGATGAAGAATGAAAGTGATCTTCACACAAGATGTAAAAGGAAAAGGGAAAAAGGGCGAGATGAAAAATGTCTCTGATGGATATGCTCGGAACTTTCTTTTAAAAAACAATTACGCAGTTGAAGCGACTGAAGGAAACTTAAAGGCGCTCCAGCAGCAGAAGAAAAAAGTCGCCAAGCAGGAAGAAGAAGAATTACAGGAAGCAAAGGCGCTCAAAGAAACGATTGAAAATCTGACGGTCCGCTTAACGACGAAAGCAGGCGAAGCCGGTCGATTGTTTGGCTCGATCACCAATAAGCAGATTGCTGATGAGCTGAAAAAGAATCATGACATTAAAATTGATAAGCGTAAAATTGAACTAGATCAGCCCATTCGTACGTTAGGACATACGAAAGTTCCTGTTAAATTGCACCCTGATGTATCTGCAACTTTAGACGTCCACGTACAAGAAGCTTAACGGGACAGCGAGGGGTCGGGTCATCTTGACCGGCTTAGAGTGCAGACAAGGTCTTATATGGCTTTGTCTGCACTCATTTTAAGAGTATCACTATTTTTCAGCCTGACTTAAAACAGTTGGTTAGACGATCCGCCCGCGTCGTAGTCTCTCCAGTTTTAGAGAGGCGAGGGCCAAAGAGTGTTTGTCAGCAGGCTGAGCCGGTCGGTACCGACCGGCTTTTCATATGTCCACCAACGAACCAGACCAACGTTCATTGAAGACCCGAATGTTTAGGAAATATAAAGAGTGGATGTGCATTTGTGACAAAGCAGTGCTTATTCACACTTAATGACAAAGGAAAGGTAGGACGAGTGGCATGCAGGAAGGTATGGAAGGAAGGCTTCCGCCACAAAATACTGAAGCAGAGCAAGCGGTATTAGGAGCGGTCTTTTTAGACCCCGCTTCGCTTACAACAGCCTCGGAAATTGTCGTGCCTGAAGACTTTTATAAAACAACCCACCAGCGCATCTTTGAGACGATGCTCGTATTGGCAGAAAAAAATGAGCCTGTCGATTTAGTAACGGTTACCTCTGAGCTAGCGGATCACAAGATATTAGAGGAAATTGGTGGGGTATCTTATTTAACCCAGCTTGCTGATGCGGCACCAACGGCAGCAAATATAGAATACTATGCACGGATTGTCGAAGAAAAATCAATCTTACGCCGTTTGATTCGGACGGCGACCGACATTATCGAGGATGGCTATACGAGAGATGATGAAGTCGAGTCCGTTCTGTCCGATGCCGAGAAGCACATTATGGCGGTGTCGAATCGAAAGAATACAGGTCAATTTCAGCAAATTAAAGACGTCCTCGTCGAAACATATGATAACATTGAGCTGCTTCACACACGCCAAGGTGATATTACTGGCATTCCGACCGGTTTTTCCGAGCTTGATCGTATGACGGCTGGCTTTCAGCGCAGCGACTTAGTGATTGTTGCCGCTCGTCCGTCTGTCGGAAAAACGGCTTTTGCTTTAAATATTGCCCAAAACGTCGGTATTCACGCTGAGGAAAACGTCGCCATATTCAGTCTGGAAATGGGTGCGCAGCAGTTGGTCATGCGGATGCTTTGTGCTGAAGGTAATATTGATGCCCAGCGTCTGAGAACAGGTAAACTTACACCCGATGATTGGCAAAAGCTTACGATGGCGATGGGGAGTCTCTCGAACGCAGGCATTTTCATTGATGACACTCCAGGAATACGCGTGAATGATATCCGCGCCAAGTGCCGCCGTTTAAAAATGGAGCATGGGCTGGGGATGATCTTAATTGATTATCTACAGCTGATCCAAGGGAACGCTAGGAGCGGTGAAAACCGGCAGCAAGAGGTTTCCGAGATTTCCCGATCACTAAAAGCACTGGCAAGGGAACTTGAGGTGCCTGTGATCGCCCTATCACAGCTTTCCCGGGGTGTGGAATCACGTCAAGACAAGCGGCCGATGATGTCCGATATCCGGGAGTCTGGAAGTATTGAGCAGGATGCGGATATTGTGTCGTTTTTGTATCGGGACGATTATTACGATAAAGAATCTGAAAGCGAAAATATTATCGAAATTATTATCGCCAAGCAACGTAACGGACCAGTAGGAACCGTTGAGCTCGCATTTGTAAAAGAGTACAATAAATTTGTGAATTTGGAAGTGCGTCGGGACGATTCTGATATGCCTCCTGGTGCGTAAAACGTAGACAGGCTGACAAAAGGCGATTGAACGAACGTGTTAATTACATTTTTTCAGATTATGAATAAAATTAGACGAACTTATTGACGGGAAACTCCTAATAATGTTCGTCTTCTCATTGACTCACTATGATATTCTTGATACACTTAACTTCGGTAAAGTGTGAAAAACGAATTATCACCGTGAAGAGCGGATGGTAGAAATTAGCGGAGGTGCTTTTCATGTCATCAGTCGTGGTTGTTGGAACACAGTGGGGCGATGAAGGCAAAGGCAAAATTACAGACTACCTGTCAGAGAATGCAGAGCTCGTAGCACGTTATCAAGGTGGAAATAATGCAGGTCATACGATCGCTTTTGGCGGGGAGACGTATAAGCTGCATTTAATTCCTTCAGGTATTTTTTATAAAGATAAAACATGTGTGCTCGGTAACGGTATGGTCATTGATCCAAAAGCACTCATCGAGGAGCTTGCTTATCTTAAAGGATACAACGTCTCGACAGACAATCTGCGTATTAGCAATCGTGCTCACGTTATTCTTCCTTATCACTTAAAGCTCGATGAATTGGAAGAAGAACAAAAAGGGGCCAACAAGATCGGCACGACGAAAAAAGGCATCGGACCCGCCTATATGGACAAGGCAGCGAGAATTGGCATCCGTATTGCCGACCTTCTCGATAAAGACGAATTTCATAAAAAACTTGAGCAGAACTTGGCACACAAAAACCGTCTGTTTGAACGGATGTACGAAACGCCTGGTTTTGCCATTGAAGATATTTTTGAAGAATATTATGAGTACGGGCAGCAATTTGCTCATCTCGTCACAGATACATCTGTCGTGTTAAATGACGGTCTTGATGCTGGTCGTCGCGTACTTTTTGAAGGCGCACAAGGTGTCATGCTCGACATCGACCAAGGAACATATCCATTTGTTACATCGTCCAATCCGATTGCTGGCGGCGTCACCATCGGTTCAGGCGTTGGCCCATCCAAAATATTGCACGTTGTCGGCGTCTCTAAAGCCTATACGACGCGTGTAGGTGATGGCCCATTTCCGACTGAGCTCACAGATGAGATTGGTGATCAAATTCGGGAAACAGGTCGTGAATATGGGACGACGACTGGGCGCCCACGCCGTGTAGGTTGGTTTGACTCCGTCGTTGTTCGTCATGCTCGCAGAGTCAGTGGAATTACGGACCTATCATTAAACTCCATTGATGTGTTAACTGGTATTGAAACACTTAAAATTTGTACCGCTTATAAATATGAAGGTAAGATTATGGAAGAGTTTCCTGCCAGCTTAAAAGTGCTCGCGAAGTGTGAGCCTGTTTATGAAGAACTTCCAGGCTGGACTGAAGATATTACAGGCTGTCGTTCCTTAAATGATTTGCCCGTAAATGCTCGCCATTACATCGAACGCGTGTCACAGCTTACAGGTATTCCATTATCCATCTTTTCTGTTGGACCTGATCGAAGCCAAACGAATATGGTTCGCAATGTTTATGCTATGCCTTAAATAAAAGCTTTAAAGAAGGAGCCCTGAGCAAAAGCCATCGATGGTTTAAATGCCAGGGCTTTTATGGTATAATAAGTAACTAGATGAATAAAAGAGATCGCGCTACCGAAAAAAAGTTTTTTATAAAAAAACCTTGCATGGTTCAAACTATTTATGATAAGATAATCCTTGTCGTTAAGGGAGGAGCCATTAGCTCAGTCGGTAGAGCATCTGACTTTTAATCAGAGGGTCGGAGGTTCGAATCCTCCATGGCTCATATTTATATCATCGCGGGGTGGAGCAGTCTGGTAGCTCGTCGGGCTCATAACCCGAAGGTCGGAGGTTCAAATCCTTCCCCCGCAACCAATTAAATTGAGCGCTACAACGTCGAATTAACATCTTCGACAAGCGAAGATCGAAGTGCCAGTTGGTGCAACCAATTAAACTGAACGCTACAACGTCGAATTAACATCTTCGACAAGCGAAGATCGAAGTGCCAATGGTGCAACCAATTAAACTGAACGCTACAACGTCGAATTAACATCTTCGATAGCCAAAGATTGAAGCGTCATCGACGTACATACTTAAAACAAAATAATAAGGTCCCGTGGTGTAGCGGTTAACATGCCTGCCTGTCACGCAGGAGATCGCCGGTTCGATCCCGGTCGGGACCGCCATCTTTTTTTTTGGCTCGATAGCTCAGTCGGTAGAGCAGAGGACTGAAAATCCTCGTGTCGGCGGTTCGATTCCGTCTCGAGCCACTTTTCATGGCGCTAAAGAAAGAACTTTGAATACTCAAGGTTCTTTTTTGGTTTGACCTTTACGTCAAGGTTTTTAAGTGATAACATACAATAAAATAAATGCGATGAAGAGAAAAGTAAATCATATCTGTTCTTCCCAGAGAGCTCCGGCAGCTGAAAAAGGAGTAAGAATAACTGATTGAATCAAGCCTCTGAGCAGCACATTGGAACCTCATGTAGGGGATGGTGTGACAGGAGCTCCTGTTATAGAGCTAGGGTATAAACATTCTTTATTGTCGTACTCGATAAGGTTAATATGGCGACATATTAATAAACTGGGGTGGCACCGCGATTATACAAATCTCGCCCCCAAGACACTACGTCTTGGGGGTGGGATTTTTTTTATTTCGTTTAAATTGACTAATCGCTGAAGGAGGAATCTACATTGAGTTTGAAACCATTATTAGGAAATTGGTATTATCCCTCCATCTTATTATTTAGTATAGGGATATCAAGTGTGGGGAGTTGGGTTTATTTTATCGCTTTAAACCTCATTGTGCTTAACATAACAGGTTCAGCAATGGCTGTCTCTGGTTTATATATCATTAGAGCTTTATCTACGGTGTTTACGAATTTTTGGTCGGGAAGTTTGATAGACCGTTTGAATAAGAAATATCTCATGATCGTACTTAATGCCTTCCAAGCTTTGCTCATTGCTTGTTTATTTTTTTCTTCTTCATTAGGTTTTATATATTGTATGGTGTTTATGATCACAATGGCCAGTTCCATGTATCAGCCAACATCCATGACGTACATTACAAAATTAATCCCGACAGAGCGAAGAAAACGTTTTAATTCTTTACGTAGTTTACTTGATTCTGGAGCTTTTTTGACTGGCCCAGCAATCGCAGGATTGATGTTTACTGTTGGGACGCCGAGCATGGCTATTTATCTGAATGCCCTAGCTTTAGCTTTATCAGCATTAATTACCTTGGGAATGCCTAATGTCGAAGCTTCTGCTCAACTTGTTGGTCAATCAAATCGTCAATCATCGCTTAAGCTATTAAAAGACGACTGGAAACTTGTTATAGGGTTTAGCTGTAAATATTCATATATCATGATCATTTATTTTTTATTTAGTGTCATGATCGTCTTGATGACAGCTACAGATTCTTTAGAGGCTGCTTTTGCAACACAGGAGCTTTCTTTATCAGAAGGTGAATACGGCGTTTTAGTTAGTATTGCTGGTGCGGGCATATTCATCGGTTCTTTAGCGAATACAATCATTGTTGAAAAAGTCCCTACTTCATGGCTTATTGGTCTTGGATCAATGATCACTTCAGTAGGATATGTGATTTTCGCATCTTCTAACACATTTCTGATCGCGTCTGTAGGGTGCTTTGTTTTGGCATTTGCCACAGCTTTTGCAAATACAGGCTTTTATACGTTTTATCAAAATAATATCCCCGTAGATGTTATGGGGAGAATAGGAAGTCTTTATGGTCTTGTTGAAGCCATTCTAATCATCATGACTACAGCGATCTTTGGGGTGTTTTCTGAGCTTGTATCTATCAGATTTATTGTCGTTTCAGGATCATTGATCATGTTACTCGTAGCAACTATATTATTTATTTATAATATTCAACCTTCAAAAACTAAATTTTATTCAACATCACCTTGATCTTTCAATTATATCATTGTCGTTAGTTGATTAAGCGAGGACAGTCTCTGACATTTACTATTGACTTTAGCGCAAAGAAATCACTGGAGTCTTCCGCAAACGGGCGCTTTCGTTGAATTGACTAGATCATCATTGGGCCCAACATAAAAATGTGTGGTCTTTATCATTTTAGAGATTTGATTAGTGTTTTGTGAAATCACAAATAGCACATGAAAATCACAAACGACGCATAAATGAGCAGTAATTTGAAAAAATTTCATGAAAAAATCGCCAAATTTTTCATAGTGAACGTGATGACAAAAGTCTTTAAAAGGCTGATAAACTGCATCATATATTTCTTGAGTGTCTCTAGTTTTTCATTTCGATTACAGTTTCCCGGAAGCACTTCCAAATTTATTTAGGTATGTTAGAGTATGTTGAGTAAAGTAGAAACAATGCTCGAATTGGGAGGAACGTATGAAGTGGATAAGAAGGACATCACGACGGGTCTGAGACAGTCACTTAACCAAAAGATGCGCCGGACAAGCCTTGTTCTTGCAACGGCAGGGTTTTTAATCACTGGAGGATCAGTGGTATATGCGGGGGAGCATAGCCCAATAAACACCGTTTATCATGTTTATCTAGCTGATGAAGCGATCGCAACGTTCAGTGATGAACAGTACATACAAGACGTTGTCGATGAGAAAATAGAAGAAGCTCAATCGAAAAATAATTCATATACGTATCAAGCCGATAAAGATTTACGAGTTGTACCCGAGCGTACATTTACCCCGGTGACAAAGGACCGTCAAGGCCAAGAGTCATTGCGAAAAGTATTAAATGTAGAGGCAGAAGCGGTCGGGATTATCATAGGTGATCAAGAATCACCGGCTGTTTATGTGCAAGATAAGGACACAGCTGCAGACGTCCTCGAAGCGCTAAAACTAGCATACGTTTCTAAAAAAGACTTGGCTCAACTCAAAGAGCGGCAGCAGGAAAGAAAAGCTGCAGAGAAGGCTGATGATAAAAAAGAGTCATCTAGCAATAGCCAAGTCAATGAAAATGGAACACAGAAAAAGAAAGGTTCTACGTTGTTAGACGTACGCTTCGATCAAAAAGTTTCATTTGAAACGTCTTTTATTGATGAATCTTTTATTCTTTCTAAAGAAGAGGCAGTAACGAAGCTGAAAAAAGGGACGCTGGAAGATGAAAAATATATCGTTCAAGAAGGCGATGTGTTCGGAAAAGTGGCAGCGGCCCATGATTTAGATAGCGACCAGTTACTCGCATTAAACCCTGATATTCAGAAAAAAGACATGCTGTCTATCGGTCAGTCGCTAAATGTGACGGTGAAGAAGCCTTATATGGAGGTCGTCGTATCGTCTAAAGAAACGAAAGACGAAACCATCCCATTTCAAACCATCGTTAAAGAAGACGATACAATGTATAAAGGTGAAGAAAAGGTTGCCCAAGAAGGAAAAGACGGCAAACAAACCGTAACTTATCAAAAAACGAAGGAGAATGGCACGCTTGTCGATACAACAGTGATTAATAGGGATGTCCAAGAAGAGGCACAAGATAAAATCGTAATTAAAGGGACGAAAGTTATTCCTTCACGTGGAACCGGGAAGCTTATTTGGCCGACAAACGGAGGCTCTTTGACGAGCAAAATGGGTCAACGTTGGGGATCGATGCATAAAGGGATCGACATTGCACGAGCCAGTGACTTGACCATTAAAGCCGTCGATAACGGTGTCGTCGAATTTGCCGGTCGTCAAGGTGGATATGGAAATAAAGTGATCATTAATCATAATAACGGAATGAAGACGATTTATGCCCACATGTCCTCGATTTCTGTGTCTAAAGGTGAGACAGTCCCTCAAGGAACAAAAATTGGTGTTATGGGCTCAACAGGCTATTCAACAGGCACGCATTTACATTTTGAAGTTTACCAAAATGGCGCCATAACGGATCCATTAAGCGTACTATCCTCTCGTTAAGCAAAGCTCCGGCAATGATTGCCGGGCAGCCTGTTGACAAACGCTTTCATCCGTTGTTGCTTGGCTCACTCGTCCTCTCATGAACTAAAGTTCTATTCGCGTCTTTGTTCGCCTTCGCGCCTAGGCTGACAAGCGTTTTCAAGCTAGGCTGAAAAAAGCACCGAGAGGTTGCTGAGCGGACGCTAAAAATGGTATATACAATAAACTTTGTTTAGGCTCCGGCAACGACTGCCGGGGTTTTTGAATTCCGAGCAATTGAAAACTAAAAGACAGCACCTCACCGCTCAATGTGAGATAAAAACACCATTTGGCCGAGGAAGAAAAGTAGCTTTTGGGAATTGGTGAGATTTGAGGGGCGTGGTGCCTTACGAGATTATGATAGAATAGTGGGGAGTAAAGCAGTAGCTTGACGCTTTAAATATTACGTAGGAACCGTCGACAGGCTTCTGAAAGAACCTATACCTAGAAGCTTTTTGTCGGAGCTTCCAGCAAATACACATACGTATAAGCGGCTTTTTCGATCGTTGTACGAAGAAGTCAAAAAGGAGCGAATACGATGGATAAGCATATTCTTGTTGTTGATGATGAGCAGCCGATTGCTGATATTTTACAGTTTAATTTAGAAAAAGAGGGTTTTACCGTCACGTGCGCTTACGATGGTGATGAAGCGCTGGAGAAGTTGAGCGAAGACGTGCCGGACCTTGTTTTGCTTGATATTATGCTACCACAAAAAGACGGCATGGAAGTATGTAAGGAAATACGTAAGCAGCACCAAATGCCGATCATCATGCTCACAGCCAAGGATTCCGAGATTGACAAGGTACTCGGCCTTGAGTTAGGAGCGGATGATTATGTCACGAAGCCCTTTAGCGCTCGTGAATTAATTGCTCGTGTAAAGGCAAATTTACGCCGTCATCAGCAAATTGCTGAGCCTGAGCAAGGGACAGAAATTAAAGACATTGCAGTCGGGCCATTGATGATTCATCCGAATTCATACAATGTGACGAAAGAAGGGCAGATGATCGAACTCACGCACCGGGAGTTTGAACTGTTGCATTATTTGGCTCGTCATATCGGGCAAGTGATGACACGTGAACATTTGCTACAAACCGTATGGGGTTACGATTATTTTGGGGATGTGCGTACGGTAGACGTCACTGTCAGGAGACTACGCGAGAAAATTGAAGATAATCCGAGTCATCCGACCATCCTCGTTACACGGCGTGGTGTCGGATATTACTTAAAGCTTCAGGATCCTGAGGTCGAATGAAATCGAGAGAACGTGTCAGCTTTTTTAAATCGATTCATGTCAAAATCATTCTCGTGTATGTGCTTTTGCTTCTAATTGCTATGCAAGTGATCGGTGTTTACTTTGTCCAAGAACTAGAAGAGCAGCTGTTAAGCAGCTTTTCCAACTCTACCAATGAGCGGGCTCACGTCCTCGCTTACACGATTGAAGAAGAAATGTTAAAGGAACGAGGTCCAGATGATCCCTCGCTGGAGTCAACCATTCGGGATAGTCTCCGTGATTTTATTTCCAATGATATCCGTGAAATTCAAGTGATTGACAGCCGAAACCGTGTCTTGATGACGTCTAATCCATATGACACATCCATTGTCGGTAAACGGACGCTCAATTTGCTCGTCAAACGATCCCTCGTTGTTGGCGTGACCCAGGAAAAATGGATGATTGATCCACGAAGTGGTGACCGCCTTCGCGTCGTTGTCGTTCCGTTCAAATCAGGAGAAGAAACGATTGGCGCAATTTATGTATCGGCAAATGCAGAACAAGTGTATGATCAGCTGAGTATCATCAATGACATTCTCATTAAGGGCGTTGTCATTGCCCTATTGCTAACGATTGTTTTAGGTGTGTTTTTAGCGAATACGATCACTCGTCCGGTCGCCGATATGAGAAAGCAGGCTCTCGTCTTAGCGAAAGGTGATTTTTCCAGAAAAGTTAAAGTTTACGGTGACGATGAGATTGGTCAGCTCGCTTATACGTTTAATGGGATGACACGTAAGCTGGAGGAGGCTCAGGCTACGACCGACAGTGAGCGACGTAAATTAAGCTCTGTTCTAACGCATATGACTGATGGAGTGATTGCGACCGACCGTTATGGCCAAGTGATTTTAGTGAATCAGCCAGCTGAGCAGATGCTAAGTGCGTCTGGCGATGAAATGGTTGGAAAACCGATTGTGCAAGTCCTTCGTCTCGAAGAAGAAGGCGTCACTTGGGAAGGACTTTTCCGTGACATGGACTCGATGTTGCTCGATTACAGCGATACCCTGCCAGAGAATGAGCAATTGATCGTGAAAGCAAGCTTTTCTGTGATTCAGAAAGAAAGTGGATTACCGAATGGCTTGATAACGGTATTACACGATGTTACAGAGCAAGAGCAAATCGAACGAGAACGTCGTGAATTTGTTGCAAACGTATCACATGAGCTTCGTACACCGCTAACAACGATGAAAAGTTATATAGAAGCGTTGACCGATGGTGCTTGGCAGGACGATAAGTTGGCCCCGAAGTTTTTATATGTCACGCAAAATGAAACCGATCGGATGATTCGACTCGTCAACGATTTATTGCAGCTCTCAAAAATGGACAGTAAAGAAGAGCAGCTACATTTAGTCGAGGTAGATGTGGTTGACTTTTTTAACCATATCATTGACCGTTTTGAAATGACGAAGGGCGATGATTTTCATTTTGACCGTAGCTTGCCAGAGGAGCCTTTATATGTTGCACTAGATCAAGATAAAATCACCCAAGTATTGGATAATGTCTTGTCGAATGCTTTAAAATATTCGCCTGAAGGTGGTACCATTATTCCTTCGCTTGAAAAACAAGGTGAGTTTGTAAAGATTTCGATTAAAGATGAAGGTGTTGGCATTGCCCGTGATAAAGTCGATAAAATCTTTGATCGCTTTTATCGAGCCGATAAAGCAAGGTCCAGAAAACTCGGAGGCACCGGACTTGGACTTGCTATTGCCCGGGAAATGGTGCTTGCTCACGGCGGAAAAATTTGGGCAACGAGTGCATTGAATAATGGGACGACGATTCATTTGACTCTCCCCATCCGTCCACAAGACGGACAGGAGGTGGACAACCTCTCATGAACAATAAAAAAATCAAAGAACATATTAAATCCGCCGTGTTGATTATTCTAATCGTTGGAAGTTTGTTTTTAACGTGGAGCATTTGGACGTATCAGCCTCAGTATGCAGAAGCACCAAACGCTGAGTATGTCCAAAACGTTGCGATCGGTGATCAGCAGGCATTAAACGATGTCATCCAGCCAGTGGTTGCCATTTACCATGGACAAGCGGGAATGACTGGTACGATGCGGCGCAACCAAGTGGAGAACTTATTTGCGCTGCTGAAAAGAAGCCAGTTTGGTGAGGTGAAGGAGCTGAATCCAGAGGTCGAAGGGGTAGAATATGAAAATCTCATTGACCAGCAAGTGGAATTCATCATGTCGACCCCCTTACCGCTTTCATTACTTGACCAATGGCTTCTCGTTGAAAGAGAGGTTGCGGAGACCGGGACATTTGATCGTATGATCGTCGATACAAGTCAGCCGACAGCCCGCCTTTTGTTTGTTTCTTTTGCAGATAAAGCGATTTACGCCGCACCTATTAGGGATCTAAATCAAGCTGCCTTTAATGAAGAAGTTAATCGTATTCTTACAGGTGCTCCTGCCTTTTTTGCGTATGAACCGAACTTGGATACGCGTATCTATTTGCCGGAAGGGAATGTGGACGTACCGAAATTAACATACTCAACGATGCATTTGTCAGCAGGTAAATTCCGTGATGCACTCTTCTCCAACCCTAGTCTCGTTAAAAAGGATACAGGCGATAGCGGAGAAGAGTTGTATACGGATGGAACTCGTCTGTTGCGCGTTTACAATGATCAACAGCGTCTCGCTTATATTAATCCGGTTCAAAACTCATTTGGTCAGTTATCAGGTGAAGATTTGATTCTTCGTTCGCACGATTTTATTGACGACCATGCCGGATGGACCGATACGTATCGTTTGTATGATTATTCTCTGCCTGGACAATTTGCTAGTTACCGCCTTTACATTGACCAGTACCCAGTTTTTCAGACGAAAGGGATGTATGGCTTTTCCTCACTGTACGTGTCATTTAAGAGCAGTGACATTTATGAATACGTCCGTTTAATGTCTCGTTTACGCTTTGAGTTTGATCGCAATAATGTCGTCTTGGATTCAGGTCGTGAACTGATAGCGCAGCTACGGGCACAAAATCAATTTGATGAAGATCGCATTCAAGACATTAAAATTGGCTATGAAATGACACGTCAACCGAATACCAATCCGGTCATTCTTTCCTTTCAACCGGTATGGTATATAAAACACGACCAATCTTGGCAAAAGCTGATACCTCCAGCAGAAGGGAGCTGACAAAGCATGGATTGGAGCCGAGCGAAAACTCTCCTCATTCTTTGTTTTCTAATTCTCGATGTCTTTCTTCTCACTCAGCTTCTGGAAAAGCGCCAGGTCGACGAATACGATTACTTAAATGAATCGACGATTGAAGAGCGTCTAGCGGCGGAAGAAATCTCATATCCTGAACTCCCTCAGGAGACCATTACCGAGAATTACATTCATGGTACAGGGCGTTCGTTTACCGCCGAAGAATTAAATGCGCTCGACAATCAAAACGTGCTTCTCGATGGCAATACGGTCGTATCGAGCTTAGTGGAGCCGTACCCACTTAATCCAGATTCGTTCCAGGAAAGTGCCGAGATGTTTATGAACAGGTACGTTCTTGATGGTGATCATTATCGATATTGGTCATACGATGAGGAGGCTCAGTCGGTACTGCTTTTTCAGACCTTTAAAGAAAAAACGATCTATTACAACGACAACAGCTTAGTCATTTTGCAGCTGAACGAAGAAAATCAAGTCGTGAGTTACCAGCAAACAATGCTGGAGGATATTGATCAGATGGATATTGATGAAAATAAACAGCAGACGATATTGCCGGCTGTTGAAGCGTTAAAAATTCTTTTTGAACGAAATGAGCTTTACTCGGGAAATGAAGTTACCCGCGTCGAGCTTGGTTATTATACCCTCGTTCCGTTGGCGAATGGGGTTCAAGTGTTTTCTCCGACGTGGCATGTCATTGTTGACGATGAACGAAATTATTTTATTAATGCCATCGAAGGACAGATTCAGCAGATGAATGATGGTTTAGGGGATACCGAGCGTGACGACAGTACGTCTGAGACGATCGGCACAGGAGACGTGTCCCCTGGCATCAATCCATAATGGAGTGTGAGCGATGAGTTTGCAATTTAGCGTGCTGGCAAGCGGCAGCACCGGCAATGCATTTTTTATTCAAACACCAACCCAAAAATGGCTCGTTGACGCTGGGTTGAGCTGTAAAAAGATTGAGGCCTCTCTCGAGAAAATCGGTCAGCAGGCGAAAGATTTAAATGGCGTTCTCGTCACACATGAGCATAGCGATCATATTAAAGGTCTCGATGTTCTTTCGCGCAAGCATCAATTGCCGATTTACGCCAATATGGCGACGTGGAATGCTATGGAGCGTCATTTAAGTAAGGTTCCTCTTGAGCAAAAATTCACTTTTGATACAGCGAGCACGCAGTCTTTTGGCGATCTCGATATTGAGTCGTTTGCCGTTTCACATGATGCTGCTGAGCCGATGTTTTTTCACTTCCACCATGAAGGAAAACGTGTGGCCATTGTGACCGATACAGGATATGTTAGTGATCGGATTAAAGGCGTCGTAAAAGACGCAGATTGCCTTGTTTTTGAGGCCAATCACGACGTTCAGATGCTCCGGATGTGCCGTTATCCTTGGAATGTCAAGCAGCGGATCTTAAGCGATGTCGGTCATGTGTGTAACGAAGATGCAGGCGTTGCCCTATCAGAAATTATTGGTGATGCAACAAAGCGTATTTATTTAGCCCATTTAAGCAAAGATAACAATATGAAGGATTTGGCACGCTTGTCTGTTGCGCAAACGCTGGAGGCAAAAGGGCGCCCTGAGGGGAGCGGCTTTACTCTGCATGACACCGATCCAGCCGAACCTACACCTCTCGTCACTGCGTAATCAGCATCGTGCTCATCGAAAAACCATGCTCGTAGTAGCATAGTTTGTAAAGAAATGGAGATGAAGCGATGGGCTATGACAACGGCGATGCAAATTACCCTCCAAGACGCTTACGAAATCGCCGCTCCAGTACGATTTGGGCAGCGCTTTTAGGTGTCATTGTGGGAGCCGCTATTGTGCTCAGTGCATTACCTTTTTTAGCCAATACGGACCTGCTCGCATTTGAGGATGAGGATAAGGTAGCGTCTTTAGAACAAAGACCACAGGAAACACAATCACTTGAGCCGTTACAAACACGGAACGTCTCTGTCAACGTAGATACAGATGTGACGGAAGTCGTCAAAAATGTGCAACATGCGGTCGTAGGCGTCATTAACTTAATGGGTGGCACGTATTGGGAGCCGAATGTAGCGACTGAGGCAGGGACTGGTTCAGGTGTCATTTACAAGAAAGAAGGCGATCATGCGTATATCGTGACGAACTACCATGTCATTGAGCAAGCGAGTGAGGTCGAAGTGAGCTTGCACGACGGCACTCGGATTCCAGCAACCGTGCTTGGCGAAGACATTTTCACCGACTTAGCCGTGCTCTATATTGAAGGCAGTGAAGTCAATCAGTTAGTAGATACGGTCGGCGCCTTTGGTAATTCGGAGGACGTCAACGTAGGTGAGCCTGTTATCGCTATCGGTAATCCATTAGGTCTGGAATTTTCTGGATCGGTAACCCAAGGCATTATTTCTGGAAAAGAACGGGCGATTCCGGTCGATCTAGATAACGATGGTAGCGCCGATTGGCTCGCCGATGTCATGCAGACAGACGCGGCGATTAATCCAGGAAATTCAGGCGGCGCATTGTTCAATTTAGACGGACAAGTGATTGGGATCAACTCCATGAAAATTGCGCAAAGCGCGGTCGAAGGTCTCGGCTTTTCAATCCCGACCAATACAGTGATTCCGGTTATTTCTGACTTGGAAGGCGAAGGACGAGTCATTCGTCCAGTTATGGGGATTTTAAGTCCACAACCATTAGCGACCGTTGACAGCTACCACCGTCGTGAAACGTTAGGACTTCCTGCAGAAGTGTCTTCAGGTGTTGTCGTAACGGAAGTCTCGCCAGACACTCCAGCAGCGTCAGCAGGATTACAGCAATTGGACGTCATTACCGCGCTGGATGAAAGAACGATTAATGACACCATCGATTTAAGAAAGTATCTATACAACGAAAAACGAGTCGGTGACGCAATCGACGTTACGTTTTATCGAGGTGGCCAGCAACAAACGGTGACACTGACGTTGGTTACCGACGAATCATAAAAGCAAGCAATCCAAACCGTTTGCGCATCATTATTCAGAGTGTAGTCAAAGTCTAACTGACTTTTCCTGCACTCTTTTTTATTCACCTCAAGTGAAAACATCGGTCATCACCAAATGAGTGCCAAGGCATTGCTTTTCATTGCATATTGCAATTCAAAGCAAATAGCAAATATTCGTATGTTACAAACGATATATACATAGAATGATTCACACTGTACTCTTTTTCAGTGTTTTGGTAAAGTAAGATTAAGAAAAGGGGTGAAACCATTGGGAAGGCGATTTTGCGAATTGTCCAAGTGGCTACATTAAGCCAAAGGACGTATAGAGTAAAGATGGATGGATGCACTGCGGATCGAGGTCCGTCGTCCGCCTGCCCTCAACAATTGGTCTCATTCCCCGGCTTATTTTAAATTTAATGATAACTGGCTGTTAGCCAAAAGTTGCTTGGGAAGAGAGCGACAAACGATATATATGATAAAGCAGGAGATCGATACGCCTTTTTCCGTCGTGCGGTAACTTTTAACATTGCTTATCACTAGAAATTAAGGAACTTACAATCGCACGGAGGTGAATCCCTCATTCAAGAGGGAATAATTGGATACGACGACGATCATTATCAACTTTTCATTGGTGGCGCTTTTAATTGCGCTGACCGCTTTTTTTGTAGGATCAGAATTTGCTGTTGTTAAAGTCCGGATGTCGCGCATTGATCAACTGATTGAAGAAGGAAACAAACGAGCGAAAATCGTAAAACGATTAGTCACGGACTTGGACTATTATCTATCTGCTTGTCAACTCGGAATCACAGTTACAGCACTAGGACTTGGTTGGCTCGGAGAACCGACAATCGAGCGTCTCCTTCTACCGTTGCTGCAGGAATGGGGCGTACCTGAATCGGTGACGCACGTCATTTCGTTAGCGGCTGCCCTGTCCATTATGACGTTTTTACACGTCGTCATTGGTGAATTGGCTCCAAAAACATTAGCCATTCAATTTGCTGAAAAAATGACGCTTATTTTAGGACCATTATTGTATTGGTTTGGTCAGATTATGAAGCCGCTCATCTGGTCACTAAATGGATCAGCTCGCTTATTGCTCCGTCTGTTCAAAGTCGACCTCAATCCTCAGGAGCAGGCGCATTCGGAAGACGAACTAAAAATCATAATGACGCAAAGTTACCAAAGCGGAGAAATCAATCAGGCGGAATTATCCTATTTGCAAAATATCTTTGCTTTTGATGAGCGTGTTGCAAAAGATATCATGATCCCACGGACGCAACTCGTCGTTTTAAGCGATGATATGACGACAGAGGAAATCGTCCAAATGATTGATGAAAATCGCTATACGCGCTATCCAGTCGTCGAAGAAGGCGACAAAGATTCAGTGCTCGGTTTTATTAACGTTAAAGAAGTCCTTACAAATATGGCGACGGGGCGCGACAGCACCTTGCTTGACAGCCTGCACGAGATGCCAACCGTCCATGAAACGACGTCGCTGCAAGAAGTATTACTGAAAATGCAGCAAGCGCATATTCACATTGCCCTTGTCATTGATGAATACGGAGGTACAGCCGGTATCGTATCCATGGAAGACATCCTCGAAGAAATCGTCGGCGACATTCGTGATGAATTTGACGATGATGAAATTCCTGATATTCAAAGGCTAGGAACGCATGAGTTTTTGTTAAGCGGACGCCTGTTGCTTGAAGACCTCGAAGCAGATATCGGTGTCAAGCTTGATGAAGAAGATGAAGATTTAGACACACTCGGCGGATGGATGCAAGTTCATGCTGAAGATAACGATAAGCTTGAAGAGCCCATTCATTATAAAACCCATCGTCTCCAAGCCGTAGAAGTCGACAACCATCAAATTCTTCAAGTGCGTCTCGAAAAAGATGTTTTTGAGGAAGAAGAATCACACGATAGCGATGATTCTGATGAAAATAAACGGCAAGCGGAAGCGAATTAATCATTTAATGTGCATAAACAAGCACCAGCCCCAACGAACGAAGCGGGGTCTGGTGCTTTTTCACTTAGGTAAATTAAGCACCCCAAGTCAATGCTAAGCCACAATACGTTAAACCCCCGCCAAAGCCAAACAGTACCACCTTATCACCCTCACGCAGACGCTTCTCTTTCACAGCGTCATACAGTGCAAGTGGAATGGATGCCGACGACGTATTCCCATAGTGCACGACGGAATAAAGCGTTTGTTCAAACGGCATTTGCGCCTTTTCACAAATCGATTCAATCATTCGCAAGTTGGCGCTGTGCGGCACAAACCAATCGACATCTTGTTTGTTCAACGCTGCCCGTTCAAGCAGTGTCTCTATTTCGCCAGGCACCATTCGTACCGCCCACTTATACACTTCACGCCCATTTTGCACCATTCGTCCCTCTCCAGACAGAGGCACATCGTCCATCACTGAAGATAACCCCGTCCGATAAACGTGTTGTCCACCAGACCCATCCGAGCCCGTCACAGCACCAAGAAAGCTCGGCAGGGCAGGATCATATTCTACAAGCGCTGCCCCAGCCCCATCACCAAACAAGATACACGTCGAGCGATCACGATAATCGGTCACTTTGGACAACGTTTCCCCGCCGATAACAAGAATTTTTCGGTGGAGTCCTGAAGAAATTAAGCCATTCGCCATATGCAAGCCATACGTAAAACCGGCGCACGTCGCATTTAAATCCAATGCCCCGGCAGCCTGAATGCCAAAAGCGTTTTGCACCTGGCACGCGACACTCGGAAACGCATAATCCGGCGTCGTCGTCGCAACAATCACGTGGTCAACATCATCGACATGTACCCCGTACTCATCAATCATCGATTGCACGGCTTCGATACAAAGATGTGACGTAAACTCATTCTCTCCGGCAATGCGCCGTTCCCGCATCCCCGTCCGCTGGACAATCCACTCATCCGACGTCTCAACCATAGACTCCAAATCGGCATTGGTCAGCCGCTTCTCGGGCACATATGCCCCAATAGCCGTTAACCGAGCTTGTGATCGCAACAAAAGAACCACTCCTCGAAAATTAGTTTGTCTTATCTTAACACAAACTATTAGTATCTGGTACTAATTTATTTAAAAATAGAGAGCATCATTGTGGATAAGACACATGGTCGACTGGTGCTTTCAGCGCACACGACAACGATTCAATTTTCCAATCATGTCTCATTTAAAATCAAACATATCGCTACATTCATCGCTTCTATACAATGAAGATGACCATAAAAAGGAGGGGATCAAGATGGTGCACGATCAAGTCAAAGCAACCTTTGGGATCCATGCAGAACATTATGTAACGAGCGAAATGCATGCCAAGGGGCAGGATCTGGAGTGGGTGAAAGAGAGATTGGCGCTGCAAGGAACAACGGAAACCGTCTTAGACATCGCTACAGGTGGCGGCCATACGGCCCGAGCGGTCAGCGAGCTTGCCGCAACGGTGATCGCTTCCGATGTAACGAAAGACATGCTTGCAGCCGCCAGAAAGCACCTCAGCGATCGCCCAAACATTCATTATGTGCTTGCTAACGCACAACACCTTCCATTCCTCGATGAGACATTTGACGCTGTCACTTGCCGCATTGCCGCTCATCACTTTCCCAATGCTCAGCGATTTGTTGAAGAAGCTGTCCGTGTCTTAAAGCCAGGCGGCATATTCATCCTCATTGATAATGTTGCACCAGAAAACAAAGATGTTGCCCACTGGATCGACACGACTGAGACGTTACGCGACCCTAGCCACCACCGTTGTTTATCGATTGCTGAATGGAAAGAGTACATTATGCGCACAGGGCTGACACTCCAATTTGAACGGGCTTGGCATAAGACGATGGCATTTCACCCATGGGTCAACCGTACCCTTAGTGACTGTCAATATCGGGTTAAAAATCCCCAAAAACGCCGGACTAAAATTCCTCACTTTGCTGTTTCTGGAGCTGAAGGCAGAGGAAATACCCCCGGCCTTTTTTCTTCTCTTCCATGCGATAGGAATCACCTTTGATGCTAAACGTAACCGAGTGATGCAGGAGGCGATCCAATATCGCGGTTGCTAACACGTCGTCTCCAAACGTTTTCCCCCATTCTAGATACGATTTATTTGAAGTAATGATCATAGCGCCTTTTTCATA